>PMHN01000276.1 GCA_003156695.1 Gammaproteobacteria bacterium | reverse complement strand
CGAGCTCGCCGAGCTCGCCGACCGCATCGTCACCATCCGCGACGGCCAGATACTCTCCGATCTGCCCACCACGCACCTGGGCGCCGCGCTGCAGACGCGCGACCTGCCACCGGTGCGGCCGTTCCGCGAGCGCCGCTATGCGAGTCGCATGGATGCGGCCCTCTACGAAGCCGCGGCACTCGCGTGGATGGCGGTGTTCGCGGCGCTGCGGGCCATCGGGCGCAACAAGCTGCGTGCCTGCCTCACCATGCTCGGGGTGTTCATCGGCGTCGCGGCGCTCATCGCCATGGTGGCGGTTGGCGAAGGAGCCCGCGCGGCGGTCGAGGCGCAGGTGCAGAGCCTCGGCACGGACCTGCTGGTGGTGCTGCCGGGGAGCACGCGTGTCAACGGTGTGCGCGCCGGCAACGGCAGCGCCGCATCGCTGCGGGTGCGTGACGTGGGCGCCATCCTCGAAGAGGACCCCGCGGTGGCGGACGTGAGCTACGTGAACCGGCAGAGTACCCAGCTCGTCAACGGCAACAAGAACTGGAGCACCAGCGTGCAGGGTATCTCGCCCAGCTACCTGTCGATTCGCCGCTGGCCGATCCGCGCGGGCCACAACTTCACCGGCGAGGACAATCTCAACGGGGCGGCGGTGTGCCTGCTGGGGCAGACGGTGGTGCTGAACCTCTACGGGGAATTCTCCGATCCCGTGGGCGCCACGCTGCTGGTGAAGAACGTGCCGATGACCGTGATCGGAGTGCTCGCCGCCAAGGGTCACTCCGCCTCAGGGCAGGACCAGGATGACGTGGTGTTCATTCCATTCACGACCTCGCAGGAGNNGCGTCGCCACTCCGAACTCGACGCAGACGCTCGCCAACAACATCTTCGCCACCATCGGTCCGCCGCCCAACCCCTTCGGCGTCGTGCCGAAACTGGAAGGGTTCGTCAACACGATCTACGTGCAGGCGCGCAGCCCGGCGCAGGTGAAGGTAGCCCTCGATCAGGTCACCAAGACTCTGGAGAAGCAACACCGCATCCGCCCGCCGCATCCCGATGACTTCGTGGTGCGCGATCTGACCGAGATCGCGGAAGTCGCCGAGCAGAGCAGCAAGGCCATGGAGGTGCTGCTGGCCGCGATCGCTTCCATCTCGCTGGTGGTCGGTGGCATCGGCATCATGAACATNNCGCGCGAGATCGGTATCCGCATGGCGACCGGCGCACGGCGGCTGCACGTGTTGCTGCAGTTCCTGATCGAGGCGATGCTGCTGGCGGTCATGGGTGGCACCGCCGGGATCATCGCCGGGGTCATCGTCTCGGAGCTGATTTCGCACCTCGCACACTGGCCGATCCTGCTGCGCGCCGACGTCATCATCCTGGCATTCGTGTTTTCGGCGGCGGTGGGCGTGTTCTTCGGTTTTTACCCGGCGCGCCAGGCGTCGCGCCTCAACCCGATCGATGCCCTGCGCTACGAATAGCCGCCGGCGGCGACGGCGCCGACCGCAACCGGCACGCGTGCCTTCACGTTGGGCGGCGCTGGCGGCGCTGGCGCTCACGAGTTGTGCCGTGGGCCCGGACTTTCACCGCCCCGCGGTCCCCGATGCCGATCACTACCTGCCGGCAACGCCGCCGGCGGCAGCGGCGGCGCCCGCAGCACCGCCGGCGAAGGCGCAGCGGCTGCTGCCGGGGGAAGAGCTTCCCGCGCAGTGGTGGCAGCTGTTTCATTCGCCCGCGCTGCAGCAAGCGGTAAAGGCTGCGCTCGCCGGCAGCCCGACGCTCGTCGCGGCCAATGCAACGCTCGCCCAGGCGCAGCAGCAGGTCATAGTGGCGCGCGGCGCGTTATTCCCGCGCCTGGGGGTCAACGGCGGCGTGACACACACGACCAGCAGCGCGCCGTCACCGCTGCTGGCGCCCACCGAGTACACTCTCGGGCCCGCGGCTACCTATACGCTCGATGTCTTCGGCGGCGTACGCCGCGGCGTCGAGCAGCAGGTGGCGCTGGCCGACATGCAGCGCTATCAGCTGGCCGCTGCGTATCTCACGCTCACCGGCGGTGTCGTGACCGAGGCGCTCACCATCGCCTCCACGCGGCTGCAGATCGCCACCACGCTCGAGCTCATCGAGAGCGACAAGAAGAACCTGGAGCTCACCGAGCGCGAGTTCGAGGTCGGCACCGCCGCCCGCACCGATGTCCTGACCGCCGACAGCCAGCTGGCCGCCGATCTGACGACACTGCCCTCGCTGCGGACGCAGCTGGAGCAGGCGTGCGATGCACTCGCGGTGCTGACCGGCCATGCGCCGGCGCAGTGGACCGTGCATGACTTCGACATCAGCGAGTTCACGCTCCCCGGGGAGTTGCCACTCACACTGCCCGCGCGGCTGGCGCGTCAGCGACCTGACATCCTCGCTTCCGAGGCGCAGCTGCATGCCGCCAGCGCCGCCATCGGGGTCGCCGTAGCCCAGGAGTTTCCGAGTGTCACGCTTTCCGCCTCAATCACCCGCGAGGCGCTGACGGCCGGGGCACTCTTCCATCAATTCGACACGGTGCGCCAGCTGGGCGGGGCGTTCGCGGCGCCGATCTTTGCCGGCGGCGCACTGCGCGCCCAGGCGCAGGGCGCGCGTGATGCCTACAGCGCGCAGCTGGCCACCTACCAGGGCGTGGTGGTCACTGCCCTCGGTCAGGTGACCGATGACCTGTGGGCGCTGCAGAACGATGCCGAGCGCATGACGGTCGACCAGCACGCGGTCGACGTTGCCTCCGAAACGCTGAAGCTGGATCAGCAGAGCTACCTGGTCGGCAAGATCAACGTGCTGCAGCTCATCGACGCGCAGCGCACCTATGCCCAGGCGCGCCTCGGCCTCGCGACCGCGCAGATACAGCAATACCAGGACACGGTCGGTCTGCTGGTGGCCCTCGGCGGCGGGTGGTGGAAGGATCCGGCTGCAGGGGCCGCACCGTAAGCAGTCGATACGCTGTGCCGACAGCGAAAAATTGCCGCGGCGCTAAACGGGAGTAAAGTTACCTGGGTTTAGTGCGCGCCGCGTAGCGCGCACGCGGCGAGTTAGGCGCATGGCGAGGTGTACGGCATGTGGGGAGATGAGGAGAATTCCACCCGCAGCTGGGTGATGTGGGTGGCCGCGGTGGTGACCATTGCGGTACTCGGCGTAGCCGGCTGGCAGTGGTATGCCGCTAGACAGCGCGCCGCCGTGCCCACTCCGGTGGTGCGCGCTCCGGCCGCGGGGGTGGTGAGCGCGCCGCCCGCGATCCAGCATCCGATTGGGGGTGACACGACGGGGGCTGCGGCTCTGCCGGCACTCTCCGACAGCGATCAACTCGTGCACGACTCGCTCGCCGGGGTGCTGGGAGCCGCTGCGGTCGAGCAGTTTGTCGTGCCGCAGAACATCGTGCGGCACATCGTGGTGACGGTCGACAACCTGCAGCGCAAGAAGGTCGCCGTAGAGCTGCGGCCCCTCAAGCCGACCGCAGGTGAGACCGTGACCGCGACCCAGGGCGACCTGGTGACGCTCGGCGAAGCAAACTTTGCGCGCTACACCCCGCTGGTGCGCATCGTGCAGGCCGCGGACGTGAAGGCGCTCGCGGTCGTGTACCAGCGGTTGTATCCCCTGTTCCAGCAGGCTTACGAAGATCTCGGCTACCCTGACAAATACTTCAACGACCGGCTGGTGGAAGTCATCGACCAGCTTGTGCAGGCGCCGGAAGTGCCGGCGCCGATCCCAGTCGTGCAGCCCAAGGTGTTCTACGAATACGCCGATGCCGGCCTGGAAGCCCGCTCGGCGGGACAGAAACTGCTGATCCGCATGGGACCTGCGAACGCGCGCGTGATCAAGGCGAAACTGAAAGAGTTCCGTGCGGAAATCGTCAACAGGAAATAAGCCGGCAGAGGGCGCCTCATGAGCGACGGGTCGGACACCGACAAGCCGGATGCCAGCGGGCCGCTGGCGCAACTGCGCGGGGTGCTGATCGCCGGGGAGACACTAGAGGCCTGGGTCATCCAGCGGCGCGTGTATGCGTTGCGGCACCGCCGGGTTCTCATCGCCGCGACCAGCGGCCGGCTTGTCGTGCTGACGCGTCGGCTGCTGGGCGGTTTCGAAGTCACCTCGATTCGCTGGCAGGACNNCTCGAAGAGGTCACGCTGCGCGTCGGCATGATCACGGCGGAGCTTGCGGTACGCGCCGGCAAAGCAACCGATCTTGCCTCCCTGGGTGCGGCGGGTGCGCAGCGCGTCGAGTTCCAGGGGCTGCGCAAGGAGCAGGCACAGGCGGTCTACCGCATCTGTCAGGCGCAGGACCAGGCGTGGCGGGAGAAGCGCCGGGTGCGCGAG
>PMHN01000280.1 GCA_003156695.1 Gammaproteobacteria bacterium | reverse complement strand
AGGCTCGCCACCGTGGCAATTCCGCCACCCAGCAGCGCCGAAATCCCGGCGCGCTGACCGGCAAGCCCCCAGGCGCACAATCCGGCGATCACAGTCACGCCCGCCTGACCGAGCACGACGCCGAAGGCCAGCCGCCGCGCACGGGGCAGATCGATCGCGAACACCTTATATAAGTCCCGCTCGAGGGGCCCGTTACAGCCGTTTGTCCTGCGCGTGACCTGAACGCAAGCGGCTTAACATTACTTCGGCCGTTCAGTCACTTACGTGCTGATGGCGAAAAAGCCGCGGGATTATAGAGACCCCCCGTGCCCCCGTCCACAGCCCATGTTGACCCGAAAGGGCGGAGGCGGATAATTGCCGCAGGAAGCTTCCGCAAAGAGAGGTCGTTCTATGCTTCGCAACATCCCCCGTCGAGGCCTGATTTGTGCCGCCGTGCTCGCGACGCTCAGCGCCGCCCCAGCCCATGCAGGCGGTCCCAATCTGATCGTCAACGGGGATTTCGCCAATATCGGCAACGTCTGGATCAACAATACCGGCCTCGGCTCGGACGACTGGCAGAGCGCCGGAGCGACCGCCATCCCCGACTGGAGCAACGTATCCGGAGCGGCCAACGAGTNNCCGGCAACGCCAGTTCCTTCTTCGTGGATCTCACCGGCCAGGCGAACAACAAGCCTTATGGCGGGCTCGAGCAGACGATCACCACCACGCCCGGCACCACTTACACGCTCACGTTCGCACTTGGCTCATCGACCTACTACAACAATAGCGGTTCGGGCGCCGCGGGGCTCTACGCGAGCGCCACCGGCACCGTGCTCCTCGCCTCGTCGCTGTTCACCCTGGCGCCCACCAGCACCAACGCCTGGACTACCGAGACGCTCGGCTTCACGGCCGACAGCACTTCGACCACGATCGAGTTCCTCGGCGACTCGAGCTTCACCTCGGAGTACACGGGGCTGGACAACGTCAGCGTGACGGCGCAGAGCTCGACCCCACCCCCGGGTGTGCCCGAGCCGGCGAGTGTGTCGCTGCTGCTGCTGGGGCTGGGCGGTCTGGCGGCAGCGCGCCGGCGCGACAGGCGCGCCGCTCCGGGCGACGCTACTGGATGTGGGCGAGAATCCCGTCCAGCTCGTCAAGACTGTTGTAGCTGACGACCAGCTTGCCCTTACCCTTGGCGCCCTGCTGGATCGCGACCTGCGCGCCCAGTTTCTCGGCCAGTTCCTGCTCCAGGCGCTCGACATTGGGATCACGGGAGGCCCCGTCCGACCCGTGAGATCCGCTCGTGCCGGCCGGGGTCTGCAGCCGGCGCACCAGCGCCTCGGTCTCGCGCACCGAAAGGCCCTTCTTCGCGACCAGCAGCGCAACTTCGGTCTGCTGACGGCGCTGGGTCAGGGCGAGGAGCGCCCGGGCGTGCCCCATTTCCAGCTCGCGCCTCTCCACCAGTTCGCAGACCTCCGGGGATAATTCGAGCAGTCGCAGGAGGTTGCTGACCGTTGCACGCGAGCGGCCTACCGCAGCCGCGGCTTCCTGGTGAGTGACTCCGAACTCGGTGATGAGACGTGTCAGGGCACGCGCCTCTTCCAGCGGGTTCAGGTTCTCGCGCTGGATGTTCTCGATGAGGGCGACGGCGATTGCGGCCTCGTCGGGAATCGCGCGGATCACCGCCGCAATCTCCGTGAGCCCCGCCATCTGCGCGGCCCGCCAGCGGCGCTCGCCGGCAATGATTTCGTAGCGCTGCGACTCGCCGCTCCCGGGAGCTGCGAGCGGGCGCACCACGATCGGCTGCACCACGCCCTGGGCCTTGATCGAGTCGGCAAGTTCGGTGAGGGTTTCGGCGCGCATGTCCAGGCGCGGCTGGTAGCGACCGCGTTGCAGGAGATCCAGCGGCAGCTTCGCGAGCTGCTCGCCGAGGGCGGCCGGTGCTGCAGGAGGCGCCCCCGGTGTTGCCGGAGTCTGCCGGGCGGTAGCGGTGCCGAGCAGGTCGGCGAGACCGCGGCCGAGGGAAGGCTTTTTCATCACGTGAGCTCCGTGCCGGCAACCGCTGAGGTTGGCTCATCGGCCGCTGCATCGTTTGCCGCGGCAGCGGCGGCCTGCCCGGCGGCGAGCACCTCCTCCTCGCGCCGGCTCATCTCGCCGGCGAGCGCCAGGTACGCCAGCGCCCCGCGCGATTCTTTGTCGTGGAACAGGGCCGGCTTGCCGAAGGAGGGCGCCTCCGCGAGACGGATGTTGCGGGGAATGATGGTGCGAAACACCTGGTTCCCGAAGTGGGCGATGAGCTGGTTGCTGACCTCGTTGGAGAGGTTATTGCGCGGATCGAACATGGTGCGCAGCACGCCCTCCACGGTAAGTCCCGGGTTTGCGGCCACGCGGATCTGCTCCACCGTCGAGAGCAGCGCCGTAAGGCCTTCGAGCGCGTAGTACTCGCACTNNGGCGCAGCTTTATCTCGCGGCCGATGGGCAGGGTAAGGAGGCGCACCTCCGCAGCCGTCAGATCCTGGTTCGCAGGCAGCAGCGTGAAACCGGCCGGCTCCACGGGCACCAGCGCCGCGGCCAGCTCGCATTCCCCCAGCAGCACTTCGCAGGCGCTGCAGGTGAGCTGCCCCTTGTCGATGCCGCTGCCCATGGTGGCGTTGCCCTGGGGATCCAGGTCCATGAGCAGCACGCGGCGTTTTGTCGCCGCGAGCGAAGCCGCGAGGTTCACCGCAGTCGTCGTCTTGCCGACGCCGCCCTTCTGGTTCGCGATGGCGATGACGCGCTTCATGGGCGACAGTGTACTTCACCGCCGCGCCTGCGCCCGGCTGCTGCTGCGCTTCAGGCCACCAGCAGCTGCGGGCGGCGCGTGAGGCGCTCGCGCGCCATCTGGTCGGCGACCGCGTTGGTGGTGCGGTTCTCGCGGCGGGCGCGCTCGAAAATCTCCGTCAGGCGCTGCGGGATCCCATGGATCTCGGTCGTCACCTGCGCCTGCGTGGCGCCGCCGTAGTACTCGCGCGCCACGCTGATGATGCCGCCGGCATTGATGACGTAATCGGGCGCATAGAGGATGCCCGCCGCGGACAGCGCCGTGCCGTCCTGGCCCTGGGCGAGCTGGTTGTTGGCCGCGCCGGCGATGATGCGGGTCCGCAACCGCGCAATGGAGCTCGCATCGAGCACCGCGCCGAGCGCGCAGGGCGCCAGCACATCGACGTCCCGCGAAAGGATCTCGTCAACGGACACGGCGGTGGCCTTGAACTCCCGGCACACGAGCTCCAGCGCGGCGGCGTGAACATCGGCGACCAGGACCCGCGCGCCCTCGCCGGCCAGCATGCCGCACAGGTGATAGCCGACCCCGCCCACGCCCTGGACGGCAACGCTCAGGCCCGCAAGATCCGCACGGCCGAGCTTGAATTTCACCGCGGCCTTGATACCTAAGAACACCCCGAGCGCGGTCTGCGGCCCGGGGTCCCCACCCGCCTCGCCCGGCGCGCGTCCGAGGCCCGAGACGTAGCGCGTCGCGCGCGCGACGTTGCTCATGTCGGTGGTGGTGGTTCCGACGTCTTCCGCGGTGATGTAGCGTCCACCGTGCGACTCCACGAAGCGCCCGAAGGCTTCGAACAGCTCCGGGGTCTTTGCCTTGCGCGCATCGCCGATGATCACGGCCTTGCCGCCGCCGAAGGGCAGCTGCGCCATGGCGTTCTTGTAGCTCATGCCGCGCGACAGGCGCAGCACGTCCGCCACAGCCTCGGCGGTGCTCGCGTACGGCCACATGCGGCACCCGCCGGCGGCGGGACCTAACGCGGTCGAATGCAGGGCGATAATTGCTTTTAGCCCTGTCGCCGGGTCGTGGCCAAACGAGACGAGCTCGTGGCCGTCGAACTCGGGTCGGTCGAACACTTCCATCACTGCACGCTCTCGGAGCCCTTGGCCCCGCAAATGGATTAAGGGCGCAAGCCTACCCCGGTGCCTGTGCATTGAACGTCACAAGAGTTGCCTCGGTGAGGCGTTTGGTGAAACATATCGTTCACTGCTTAGCTTATTGATGACATAAATAATGCAAACTGAGCTGGATCGGGGCGACCTGCGGATCCTCAACCTGCTGCAGGAGCACGGCAATCTCTCAGCCGCGGAGGTCGCCGAGCGGCTGAGTCTCACGGCCTCGACCTGCTGGCGACGCGTCACTCGCCTCGAGGAGCAGGGCGTGATCGTGAAGCGGGTGGCGATTCTGGATCGCGAGAAGCTCGGGCTCACGGTGATGGTGTTCTCGCACGTGAAACTCGTCGGCCATGGTCGCGATGCACTGCTGCGCTTCGAGCAGGCCGTCCGCGCCCACCCGGAGATCCTCGAGTGCTACACGCTCATGGGCGAGACGGATTTTCTGCTGCGGATCGTGTGCCGGGACATCAAGGCGTACGAGGCATTCTTCCTCGATCACCTGTCGCGCTTTCCGGGCGTGCAGTCGGTCAATTCATCCATTACGTTGGCGGTCATCAAGGAGACGACGGCCCTGCCGTTGCAGCCTTGAGGGCTGCAGGTAGCGCGACCGGCACGCGCTCGAGGTCCTGCACCCGGGCGTCCGGAGCGGGATCGAGCCCCGCGCACGTCACGATCTGCTGCGTGTTGATGAACGGGCCCTTCTGCTCGCGGGGCACCGCGGCGCGTCGGGCTTTACGCCACAGGTTGTAAAGGGTCAGCGCGCAGGTGAGCGTCCCGAGCGCTCCGAAGTAGGCGCGCGGCCCGAAGGCGGCCAACAGGCTGCCGACCATGACGGGGCCGGCGGCCGCGGCCATGCCGTTGATCAGAAGCAGCGCGCTGCTCGCGGCCACCATCTGCGCCGGCTCGAGCTTATCGTTGACGTGCGACACGGCGAGCGAGTAAATGGTCAGCACGAATCCGCTGAATACCGCAGACAACCCCAGGAACACGGCGTG
>PMHN01000175.1 GCA_003156695.1 Gammaproteobacteria bacterium | reverse complement strand
TAACGGCGCCGCGCGCTCACAACCGCGGCGAGGGCACGTCTTTCGCCGCGGTCCGCAGGCATTCGCGCAGGGCGCTGGCGGCCGGCGGCAGATCCCCCGGGGCGCGCACGATCACCCCCACCGGACTTTCGAGCGACTTGAGCTTTACCGGCAGGATTGCCAGCAGGCCGTGTTCGACGTCATCGAGCGCCACGTGATAGGGCATCACGCCGACGCAGTCGGATTTGCGCAGCAGCACGCGGTTGGTGAGGATCGACANNTCGTACCGGCGTCGATGAAGGCGCGCTCGATCTGCCGGTGCAGCGCGGTCTCCGGCAATGGCAGGAGCCACGGCTCATTCGCCAGATCGCGCAGCGCGAGGCGTCGCTTGCGCGTCAGCGGGTGACCGCGGCGCACCACGACGCAGATTGGCTCGGCGTAGAACTCCNNGTCGAGATCGCCCGCCAGCAGCGCCGGCATGAGGATGTCGTAGGTGCCGACGATCACGCTGATCGCGACCCCCGGGCGCTCTTTCTTCAGCAGCACGATGGCGTCGGGCAGGACGCTGGCGGAGGCTGCCAGCAGCGTGCCGACAGTCACCTTACCGCTGTAGCCGACGCGCAGGTTCTCGAGTTCCTCGGCCGCGTGCCGCAGCTGCGCCAGCAGCACCTTGGCGTGGCGGGCGAAGATTTCCCCATACTCGGTCGGCTCGATGCCGCGGTTGCTGCGCTCGAACAGCTTCAGCCCCAGGGTCATCTCGACGTCCTGCAGTGCCTTGGTGAGCGTCGGCTGGGTGAGGCTCAGGCGTTTTGACGCCTTGAGGATGCTGCGGCAGTCGTAGATTTCAGCAACCAGCTCCAGGTGGCGCAGGCGGAACTTGCGCGCGATCCAGCGCTCCAGGCGTGATGAGCTCATGCGCCATCATAAGCGCTAGGCGCTGCGCCGCGCCCCTACGCCGCGCGCCATCGGGGCCGCGTCCGCGTCCAGTCCGAAGAACGCCGTGGCGTTGGCGTGCAGGAGCTTGCCGCGCACGCGCGGCGGAAGGCTGGTGTCGGAACCGATCAGCTTGCCGACCTGCTGCTCCCCGAGCGGGAAGGGGTAATCCGATCCCAACATCACGCGGTCCTCGCCCATGGTCTTGATGAGAAATGCGAGCGCGTCGGAACTGAACACGGCCGCATCGACGCAGAAGCGCTCGACGTAGGAAGACGGCAGCTGCGGACAGTCTTCGCGCACGATGTCCCGGTGCCGCCAGGCGTTGTCGACCCGCCCGAGGAGGTAAGGGAAGCTGCCGCCGCCGTGCGCGAAACACAGCTTCAGCGAGCGCGGCAGGCGTTCGAATGCGCCGGACAGGATCAGCCACAGAATCGACAGCTGCGTTTCGGCCGGCATCGACACCAGCCACGGCAGCTGGTACTTCGGCATGCGCTCCTGCGCCATCATGTCCCACGGGTGCACGAACACCGCGGCGCCCTCGGCCGCGCAGTGCTGCAGGAAAGTGATGATGCCCGCGTCGTTGAGCTCACGCGGCCCCACGTGGTTACCGATCTGCACGCCGATGTGTCCGTCGGCCATCGCACGGCTCACCTCGCGGCAGGCAAGCTCCGTATCCTGCAGCGGCACCTGGCACAGGGATTTCAGCCGCCGCGGCGCGTGCGCGCACAGCTCGCGCGCGCCGTCGTTGAAAATCCGCGCGCACTCGAGCGCCTGTACGGCCGGACGCTGATAGGCGAACAAGAGCGGCGTCACGCACATGATCTGTACGTCCACGCCATCGCGGTCCATGGCTTCAAGACGCACAGCCGCATCCCAGCAGGCGGAGCCGACCGGGCGAAACTCACTGTCGCCGAGCATCAGCATCGCCTTGCCGTCACCCAAGTGCTTCATCGACGGCCAGTCGGCCCCGCCGAAGCGCGCCGCCAGGTCCGGCCAGGCTCGCGGCAAAAAATGCGAATGAATGTCGACCATTTTCATCGCGTGTCTCTCCTCCGCCAGGCCACAACCTTGATTTCAATGCGCAGGTGCGGATGCGGCAGCTCGGCCACCGCCACCGTGGTGCGCGCCGGACCCTCGTAACCGAAGAACTCGCCGTACACCTCGTTGTAACCGGGGAAGTCCTGCATGCTCACAAGGTAGGTGCTGACCTCGACCACGTCGGCAAGCGTCGCGCCGGCGCTGGCGAGAATGTCGCGGATGTTCTCGATGACCGCGCGCGTCTGGGCGCGGATGTCGAACACGTAACCACCAGCTGTGTCAGGTTGCGCGCCGGCGATGGAGTCATCCGCGCGCCGGGAGCTCGTGCCCGAGACGAATATGAAATCCCCGGCGCGCCGGAAATGCGGAAATGCGCCGCGCGGCTTCGCCATACCCGGGATAACCGCACTGGCTGCCGGCGCGTGCGCACCTGCGCCTTTCGGTGCCCCGCTCACAGCTTCACGCAGATGTTCATGGGTTCGGAGAAGAACGCCAGTGAATGCGCCCCGCCCTCGCGGCCGATCCCGGACAGCTTCACGCCGCCAAACGGGGTGCGCAGGTCGCGCAGGAACCAGTCGTTGACCCAGGCGATGCCGACCTCCATCTGCCGCGCCACGCGATGCGCGCGCTGCAGGTTCGAGGTCCAGACCGCGGCCGCGAGCCCGTAGCGGGTGTCGTTGGCCATGTGGATCACCTGCTCCTCGGAGTCGAACGGCGCCACGTGGCACACCGGCCCGAAGATTTCCTCACGCACACAGCGCGCGCGCTCCGGCAGTCCGGTGAGGATCGTCGGTTCAATGAACGCGCCCTGGTCGCGCTCATCGCCAAAGGACGGCACGCCACCGCCGCAGACGATCGCGGCGCCCTCCTCGCGGGCGAGCCGGTAGTAGGAAAGCACCTTGTCGCGATGCGCGCGCGAGATCAGAGGCCCCATGTCAGCGTCCTCGAAGGGTCCGCCGACCTTGAGCGCGCGTGCTCCTTTGGCAAGCGCCTCGACAAAGCGCGCGAAGATCGCCCGCTCGACGTACACCCGCTCGGAACACAGGCACACTTGGCCGGTGTTGGCGAATACCGAGCGCATGGTGCCGGCGAGCGCCGCCTCAAAATCCGCGTCCGCGAAGACAATGGCGGCATTCTTGCCGCCGAGTTCGAACGACAGCGCCTTCACCGAGTCGGCGGCGCTCTTCATGATGGCCGCCCCGGTGGCGGACTCGCCCGTGAAGGCGATCGCATTCACATCCGGATGAGCCGCCAGCGCCGCACCCGCGGAGTCCGGTCCGAATCCGTGCACCAGGTTGAACACCCCCGGCGGCAAGCCGACCTCCTGCATGACCTCCGCGAGCAAAGCTGCCGAGGAAGGGGTCTCCTCCGAGGGCTTCGCCACCACGGTGTTGCCGCAGGCAAGCGCCGGTGCGACCTTCCATGTCAGGAGCAGGAACGGCAGATTCCACGGCGCAATGACCGCCACGACGCCGACGGGCTTGTGGACCGAGTAGTTGAGGGCGCCGCGCCCGTCCGGGGTTGCGGTTTCGAAGCACTCGGAGGGTCGCGCGAGCGCGAGATCCGCGTAAGCACGGAAATTCGCTGCCCCACGCGGGATGTCGAGCGTGCTCGCCTGCTTGAGCGTCTTGCCGGTATCGGCAATCTCGGCGCTCACAAACTCGGCAAAGCGCGCCTCGATCCGCTCCGCGACCTTGCGCAGGAGCTCACAGCGCGCAGCAGTGGACATGCGTCCCCAGGGGCCCCGCAGCGCCGCGCGCGCCGCCTGCACCGCGCGGTCAACGAGCGCGGCATCCGCCTCGGTGACCGAGCCCAGAACACGCCCGTTGACGGGATTGATATTCGCGAAGGCCTTGCCCTGGCGCAGGTACGCCCCGCCAATCAGGCATGGCAGCTGCTGGCCGGCAAAAGGATACGGATCCGCGGAGGTGGGGCTGCGCACCGCGCGATTCTAGGCAGGTCGCGCCTTGCGAAAATAATCGTTTTTTGCCCCGTTGGTATGCAGATTATCTATAGCAGAAATCAGCCAAAGATCGCCTTGCGCCGCGCCAGGCTTGCCGCGCTCCAGACTTCCTTGCTGCTGTAGTACTGCGGCACCGCCCGGGCACCTTGAGGCAGCACCAGCCAGGGCTGCTTGGATTCGGTGTAGATATGAATATCGGGAGGGAAGCGGTCCGGCTCATCAAAGGTGCCGACGCGCACGAAGCGCAACTTGTCCCCCGCCCCGCCGTAGTTGCTCCACAGCGCCACCTGGCACTTGGGGCAGCGCGCCACCTTCTGGCCCTTGCCACTGTTGCTCGGTGTGTCGATGAGGTCGGGGGTCCCCTGCAGGCTCTGCATGCGATCCGCCTCGATCAACGCGTTGAGCACAAACGCGGAGCCGGTCTCGCGCTGGCACCATCGACAGTGGCAGCAATGCACGATGAGCGGCGCACTCGTCATGCGGTAGCGCACCGCGCGGCAAGTGCAGCCGCTATCGGCGGTGAATGCGGACGGTTCATTCATGGATGTTCAGCCCGGCTGAAAATGCTCCACCACCGGGGGCCCCTGCAGAAACGGCGCAAGCTGCGCACGCCACTCACCGAAGGCCGGCGAACCGCGAAAACCCACGGTGTGATCCTCCAGGCTGCGCCAGCGGATGGTCAGAGCGTAACGGTTGGGGGCTTCGATCGAGCGGCGTAATTCGTGCGAAACATAACCGGGGCTG
>PMHN01000264.1 GCA_003156695.1 Gammaproteobacteria bacterium | reverse complement strand
TCGCACTGGTGCTCGCTGAGCATTTCCATCACTCGTCCAGCCGGGGCGAGAAATTCGTCGTTTGGCAGCGTCGCCGCGTCCCATTGGCGGTTGGTCGCCTCGAAGAGGGCCTCCAGGCCGTTGGAAAGAGTCTCATCAGGTCCAAAGACGCGGAAATTCCTCTGCTCACGGTTGAGCTTCTCCACATCGCGCAGGAAGGGTCCAAGGACATGGGTGTCGCCGATGCCGCCCGTGCCTGGCGCGGGCACATCAGTCGCGTAATCACGGATATCCGGCATCCGCAGATCACGCAGCAGTATGCCGCCATTCGCATGGGGGTTGGCGCCCATGCGTCGTTCGCCCTTGGGCGCCAGTTCCAGAAGTTCCGGCTTCAGTCGACCCTGCTCATCGAAGAGCTCCTCGGGACGATAGCTCTTCAGCCAGGCTTCAAGCTGCGCAAGATGCTCAGGATGCGCCGCATCCACGGCAAGCGGCACCTGGTGCGCGCGGAAGGTGCCCTCGACCACCAACCCATCGACCATCTTTGGACCGGTCCAGCCCTTGGGCGACGCCAGGACGATCATCGGCCAGCGCGGCCGGGCGAGGTCACCGCCGACACGAGCGTTGTGCTGGATCCTCCTGATCTCCTCCACCACGGTGTCGAGCGTGCTCGCCATCGCCTCGTGCATCAATGCCGGCTCGTGCCCTTCGACGAAGTAAGGGTTCCAGCCGTAACCACGCAGTAACTGTTCCAGTTCCTCGCGGGTGATGCGCGCGAGAATCGTCGGGTTGGAAATTTTGTAACCGTTCAGATGCAGAATCGGCAGCACCACCCCGTCGCTTACCGGATTGAGAAACTTGTTGGAATGCCAGGCCGTGGCCAGCGGTCCGGTCTCCGCTTCGCCATCGCCGACGANNCGTGAACCATCGAATAGCCGAGCTCCCCGCCCTCGTGGATGGAGCCCGGGCACTCCGGCGATGCGTGGCTGGGTATGCCGCCTGGAAACGAAAACTGCAGGAAGAGCTTGCGCAGCCCGGCCTCGTCCTGACTGATGTTTGGATAAATCTCGCTGTAGGTACCCTCAAGATAAGTGTTGCCGACGACCGCGGGGCCGCCGTGTCCGGGACCGGAGACGTAGATCATGTCAAGGTCGTATTTTCTGATGATCCGGTTCAGGTGCGCATAGATGAAATTCTGCCCCGGGGTCGTGCCCCAGTGCCCGAGCAGCATGTGCTTCACATCCGCAAGCACCAGCGGGCGCTTCAGCAGCGGATTGTCGTAGAGGTAGATCTGCCCGACTGCCAGATAGTTAGCGGCACGCCAGTAGGCATCGATCCTCTGCAGCAGTTCAGGCGTCAGGGTACGGGTTGACATTGTCTAAGCTTGTCCCAGCGCGGTATCGACGATTGCCTGCGCTTCGCGCAGGATGTCGCGCAGGTGCTCCTCGCCGCGGAAGCTCTCCGCGTAGATTTTGTAGATGTCCTCGGTGCCGGAGGGCCGCGCAGCAAACCAGCCGCTGCTCGCAGTCACCTTGATGCCGCCGATCGGTGCGTTGTTGCCCGGCGCACGATCGAGCACACTTTCAATCTTCTCGCCGGCAAGCTCGGTGCTGCGCACCTGGGTTGGCGAAAGCTTCGCCAGCGCGGCTCTTTGGCTGGCCGTTGCCGAGGCCTCAACCCGATCGGCAGCCGGCTCGCCCAGTTCGCGCGCCAGACCCCGGTACAGTTCCCCCGGGTCGCGGCCACTGCGCGCCATGATCTCGGCTGACAGGAGCGCCGGCACAATTCCGTCCTTGTCCGTGGTCCACACCGTGCCGTCCATGCGGGCGAAGGACGCGCCGGCACTCTCCTCGCACCCCAGACCCAGCGATCCATCAAGAAGGCCTGCGACGAACCACTTGAAGCCGACCGGCACCTCATAGAGTCTGCGGCCCAGTCGTTGCGCCACCCGGTCAATCAGCGCAGTGCTGACCAGAGTCTTGCCGACCGCCGCGGCGCGGCCCCACTGCGGCCGATGCTGGAACAAATAGTCGATCAGCACTGACAGGTAGTGATTCGGCGGCAGCAGCCCAGTGCTGCGCGTGACGATGCCATGGCGATCGTGATCCGTGTCGCAGGCAAAGGCGACGTCGTAGTGATCCTTCAGACCAATCAGTCGCTGCATCGCATAAGACGACGAGGGATCCATGCGAATCCTGCCGTCCCAATCAAGCGTCATAAAGCGGAAGGTTGGATCGACTACGCTGCTGACGACAGTCAGGTCAAGTTTGTAGCGCTCCGCAATCGGAGCCCAATAGTGCACCCCCGCCCCGCCCAAGGGATCCACTCCCATATGAACACCGGCGCCACGGATTGCCTCGAAGTCGATCATGCGGCCCAGATCGCTCACGTAGGCGTCAAGAAACCCGTGCTCGTGCGTGGTCGCAGCGGCTCGCGCCTGGGTGAAGGGCACGCGCCGCACGCCCTTCAGTGCGCCCCCCAGCAAGACGTTCGCGCGCGCTTCGATCCAGTTCGTGACCCCCGTGTCGGCCGGTCCACCATTGGGCGTGTTGTACTTGAAGCCACCATTGTCGGGCGGATTGTGCGATGGGGTAACGACAATGCCATCGGCCCATCCCGCGGTGCGAGTGCGGTTGTAAGCGAGGATCGCGTGCGAAACCGCCGGCGTAGGTGTGAATTCCCCGCCGCTGGCGATCATAGCTTCCACGCCGTTGGCGGCCAGCACTTCCAATGCGCTTTCGAACGCGGGTTGCGACAGCGCATGTGTGTCGATGCCGATGTAAAGCGGCCCATCGATACCGTGTTTCTCGCGGTACTCGCAGATCGCCTGCGTAATCGTCAACACATGCCATTCGTTGAAACTGCGTTCGAACGAACAACCGCGGTGGCCGGAGGTCCCGAAAGCGACGCGCTGCGCCGGCACCGCCGCGTCGGGCTGCAGATCGACGTAGGCGGCGAGGAGCTTTGACACATCAACCAGCGATGAGGCAGGCGCAGGTTTGCCAGCAAGCGGGCTGATCGTGGTGCTCATGTGACTACCAAGCTTGCCCTCAAAATCGTCAGAGGCGCGGTGCGGCATCGAACATAGTGGCAAGCATACGAGTGCTGCCGAACAGATGGAACAGCGCGTTCCACGCAAGCTGTTGGAGCCCATAACCGCGTGGCAGCCTCCATCTGGCGTGAATGCGCACCGCGCGCTGGATCCGCGCGCCTAGAGCACCGTAAGGACATCATGACGACCCCTCTGTCCGCAGCAGGCGCCGCATCCGCGAACGCGGCAATCGCCGTCGCTACCAACCCTATGACCGGCTTGACGAGCGACGAAGCGCGCCGACGCCTGGAAAAGTTCGGTCCTAACGCGATGCCGGATACGGCGCTGCATCCGCTATGGATGGCGCTGCAGAAATTCTGGGCCCCGGTTCCCTGGATGCTCGAGGCCGCAATCGTGCTTCAGCTGCTGCTCGGCGAATACGTTGAGGCCGCGGTCATCGCGGTTCTGCTGGTATTTAATGCGGGCCTTGGGCTGTTTCAGGAGAGCCGCGCCCAGGCCACGCTTGCCGCGCTGAAGTCGCGCCTGGCGCTGAATGCGGCGGTACGCCGCGATGGCGCGTGGAGGACGGTGCCTGCGGCCGACCTGGTGTCGGGCGACGTGGTGAAACTCTGTCTCGGCGCAGTGGTGGCCGCGGACGTGCGTCTCACCGCCGGAGAGGTCCTGCTCGACCAATCCATGCTCACCGGCGAATCGGTGCCCATCGAGGCCGGCCCTGGGCTGCAGACCTATGCCGGGGCCTTAGTACGTCGCGGTGAGGCGGTAGCGGAGGTCACTGCCACCGGAATACGTACCAAGTTCGGCCGCACCGCCGAACTCGTTCGCACCGCCCACGTAGTCAGTTCCCAGCAGAAAGCGGTACTGCGCGTGGTGCGCAATCTCG
>PMHN01000011.1 GCA_003156695.1 Gammaproteobacteria bacterium | reverse complement strand
GTTGCTCCATCAATTCCCGCGGGGAGATCACTGGCTTGGGTCTGACCAGCACCGGTGAAATCCACACCTATCTGGCGACTCCGACGCACGGTGTTGCGACCAGCGAGAGCACTTCACGAGAGGTGATAAGCCGGAGGATTCTGAGCGACGATACCCGCAAGCTGCTTCAGCAACAACTGCGCTTCGGCCGATCCGGAGCCCGGTCCATGAGGCTGCAGTAGTGATGTCGACTTATCGCCAGTGTCCGCTTGCCAAGAAGTGACGGAAAGATGCCGCGCTTGAGAGAGCAGGATGCGTACTGCTCTCTCTCTCTCTCTCTCTCCCGCGCCGAGATCGCAACCTGATTGCGGGAGACGACCGACTCTAGCGTCAGCCTGCATTCCCGATAGGGGATAAACCACGCCTGAAAACCATTCTTGAATCTTGACTGCGGGTCATACCCTACTGTAGCGTTACCCGGTCTTTCGGGAGGAGTTGTGAATGCTTTGTCGGTAGCGGATTGCAGACGAGGCGGCGTCATCAATTGCTCGATGGAACATTTTCCACCCGGAGGCAATCGGCTTTGCCGGTTGCAAACGCTGCAGCCCCCGTTTACCGGCAGCGCGAACTCCATGGAGATATTGCTATGGAGATCGGACAAACCGCACGGGGTATAACAACGCTCTAGGAGGATTATGTCCCGCAAATTCAGTTTCATCTCCCCCACGATTACAATCCTCGTGATTGTGTTTCTCGCAAACACCCTTTCCCAAGCCGAGCCACTGCCCCTATTGACGCGCCATGTGCGCGATGCAGTTGTCAACAGTCAGGCGCCGTTGGTTGGGCAACTCCCGGCGACACAAGCAATACACTTCGACGTTGTTCTGGCTCTGCGTGATCGCGCAGGGCTGCAAACTTTTGTGCAGGAAGTCAACGATCCTACAAGCCGTTCTTACCATCAGTTCCTCACGCCCCAGGAGTTTACCGCGAGGTTCGGACCCAGCCAGGAAGATTGGGACGCGCTGGTTGCTTTCGCGAAAGCGAGCGGCTTTCAAATTGTCAGCGGCTCCCGCGATGCCATGGACCTCCGGCTTATCGGCACAGTGGCGGCCATCGAGAGCGCCTTCCATGTGACTCTGGGTACGTACCGGCATCCCACTGAGAATCGCACCTTTTTCGGTCCAGACCGGGAACCGACGGTAGACCTGCCGTTCCGCCTCTGGCACATCTCCGGCCTGGACAACTACTCCATCCCGCATCCGATGTTCGTTAAGAAGAGCGACTACGCGAAGGCCCATGGCATCAGGCCGCAAGACGTCGTGTCCTATGCGACGACTGGCTCCGGCCCATCGGCTTCGTTCTTGGGCAGTGACATGCGCGCCGCCTACTACGGCGGAACGGCGCTGACTGGCGCTGGCCAAAACCTCGGACTGTTCGAGTATGCAGGCACTGACTTAGCTGATTTGACCAGCTACTTTACGAACGTAGGCCAAACCAACAATGTGCCAATCACGCTTCTGTCGACGGACGGGACCAGTACGTCCTGCGTAGATTCGGCCTCCGGCGACTCTTGTGACGACACGGAGCAGACGCTTGATATGACGCAGGCGATCGGCATGGCTCCGGAGCTGGCGAGCCTGGTGATGTACATCGGCGCGACGGATACGGCCATCATGAGCGCCATGACTACCCACAGCCCGCTGCCCACCACCATTGGCTGCTCGTGGGGCTGGACGCCGGCGGATGCAACCACGCTTGACCCCTACTTTGAAAAGATGGCGGCGCAAGGGCAGACCTTCTTTGCGGCATCGGGCGATAATTCGACCTGGTCATCAGGCAATGAGGCCTGGCCGGCGGATGATGCGAATGTGGTTTCAGTGGGTGGAACAGACTTGATGACCGCGAGCCCAGCAGGACCCCGGCAGTCGGAAACCGCCTGGTCGGAGAGCGGCGGTGGCGTCTCGCCGGACGGCATAGCAATCCCAGCGTGGCAGCAGCTTGCCGGCGTGATCAACTCCAGTAACCAGGGCTCGACGACGCTGCGCAACGGTCCGGATGTATCTGCCAATGCGAATTACACCTTTTACGTTTGCGCCGACCAAACGGCCTGCACGGCAAACGAATATGGCGGCACGAGCTTTGCAGCGCCCATGTGGGCCGCTTACATTGCCCTGGTCAACCAACAGTTGGTTGCTAACGGCGCAGGGCCCATCGGTTTTATCAACCCAGCGATTTATTCCATCGGAATAGGGCCCACATATAACTCGGCCTTCCACGACATCACCAGTGGCACATCCGGCAGCTATTCGGCTGTGGTCGGTTACGACTTGGTGACCGGGTGGGGAAGCCCGAACGGGACAAACCTGATCAATTCCCTGGTGAGCTACAAATAGGGCGCTACCGTCATAAACCAGGGTTAGGGCACCGGGACTGTTGGTTGCAGTTCCACTTCATCAGGCCGCGCGGAGTGCTGTCGTCACCGGTACTCGCCCGGCACGCCACGCGGGCAGAAGTCCGCCGACGAGGCCCATCGCGAGCGCCCAGGCGATGCCGATCGCGGCGAGCTGGGACGTGACATCGAGCCGGAAGCTGTAGCCGAAGGGGCTCACGGCCATGCCGTGGAAAAAGACCCACGCCAGGGCGGCTCCGAGCAGTGCGCCGGGCAGGGCGAGCAGCTCTGACTCGGCGAGCGTCGCGACCACGATCGCCCCCGAGCCGAAGCCGATCGCGCGCAGCGTGGCGAGCTCGCGTCGGCGCGCATCGACGATCGAGTAGAGCGAGTTGACGGCGCCGAGCGTTGCGCCGACCGCCATGATCGCGCCTACGAAGTAGGCAGCGAAGTTGAGGAGCGCGCTGAAGCGCTTGAAGCCTTCCTCCACCGCGTCGCGCTCACGCTTCGCCTCGAGGTGCAGGGCGGGGTTGCCCTCGAGAGCTGCGCGAAACGCCTCGAAGTCGGCCGGAGATTTGAGGCGCACGCTGACCTCCGTGAAGGCGTTGCGGCTGAACACCGTCATGAGGGTCTCGGCGTCGGTCAGGGCGACGCACTGCATGCTGTTGCCCTGGTCGAAGTGTCCGACCACGGTCCAGTCGACGCCGCGCACGGCGCGCCTGGCGTCCAGCTCGAATCCCGTGAACGTGCGGATGCAGGGGTTACTGGCGACCAGCTCATGCAGTCCCGGGTGGAACATGCGTCCGGCGGTGAAGGTCATCTCCGGTCTCATCTGGGTCACGTTGGAGCTCGTCCCTATGAGCGGGAAGAACACCCTCACGCCGGTGCCCCGCCGGCGACCCTCGATAATCACCACGGACTGGTA
>PMHN01000335.1 GCA_003156695.1 Gammaproteobacteria bacterium | reverse complement strand
TGATGACCACCATGGCGGCGATGTTTGGCGCGCTGCCCCTCGCCTTCGGCAACGGCGACGGCGCGGAAATGCGCCAGCCGCTTGGGATCTCCATTGTTGGCGGACTCATCGTGAGCCAGGTGCTGACGCTCTACACGACGCCGGTGATGTACCTGTACCTGGACCGCTTCGGCGCCTGGGGCACCCGGACATGGTCGCGCCTGCTGCCCTCTGCACCACACGCTGCGCCGGACGCGCCGGCCCAAACCCTATGAAGTCAACCGCCGTGAGAAAGTTGCCCGCCACTCTCGTCCCATCCATCGCGGCAGTGGTCGCGGCCCTGTGCGCAGGCTGCGCGGTCGGTCCGAACTACCACCGGCCCACAGCTCCCGTTCCACAACGCTTCAAGGAGGCCGACGGCTGGAAGCCGGCGCAGCCGAGCGAAGCCGCGAGTGGCACCACCTGGTGGTCGGTTTATGACGATGCGACGCTCGACGGACTCGAGAAGCAGATCGATGTGTCGAACCAGACTCTGAAGGCATCCGAGGCGGCCTGGCGCCAGGCAATTGCCCTGGTGAGCCAGACGCGCGCCGGACTCTTCCCCACGATAGGTGTGACGGGAACGGCCACGCGCTCCGGCGGCCCGGGCGCCTCGCGTGCGGCTGCAGCAGCCGCGGCGGCGGCCGCCGGCACCACGGGTGTCACGGCCCCGGCGACCTCCGGCCCCACCAACCAGTTCGAGCTCGCCGGCACCGCCTCCTGGGATATCGATATCTGGGGCAAGATCCGGCGCACGCTGGAAGCCAACGAGGCGAGCGCCCAGATGAGCGAGGCGGATCTCGCGGCGGCGCGACTGTCGGCGCAGGCAACGCTCGCGAGCGACTACATCCAGCTGCGGGTGGCCGACGAGCAGAAGCAGCTTCTTGATGAGACGGTCGAGGCTTACAAGCGTTCGCTGCTGATCACCCAGAACCAGTACAACGTCGGCGTCGCAGCCAAGACCGACGTCATCACGGCCGAGACGCAGCTCGAGGGCGCCCAGTCGCAGCACATCGCCGTCGGGGTCACGCGCGCGACACTCGAGCACGCCATCGCTGTACTGGTTGGCAAGCCGCCGGCCGACTTTTCGCTCCCCGCCGCAACGCTCGGCACCGCCGTGCCGGTCGCCCCTACCGGTGTGGCGTCGACTCTCCTGGAGCGGCGGCCCGACGTCGCCGCGGCGGAGCGCAGCATGGCGGCCGCCAATGCCCAGATCGGTGTCGCGGTCGCCGCCTACTACCCGGATCTGACGCTCAGCGGCTCCTACGGCTTTGCGAGCGACGTCGTGGCGGGACTGATCCGTGCGCCCAACAACCTGTGGTCGGCCGGTGCCAGCGCCNNTCGCCAACTACCGCCAGACGGTCCTCACCGCTTTCCAGCAGGTCGAGGATGAGCTCGCCACCTTGCGTATCCTGGAGCAGCAGTATCAGGTGCAGGACACGGCGACCAAGTCTGCGAACCTCGCGGCGCAGCTCACTCTCAATCAATACAAGGCCGGGATCGTCGCCTATACCTCGGTGGTCACCGCCCAGGCCACGGCGCTCACCGATGCCCAGACGCTGCTCACCATTCGCCAGAACCGCCTCACTGCCAGCGTCGCGCTGATCCAGGCGCTGGGCGGGGGATGGGACGCCGACTCCCTTGGTAAGCCAGGCGGCACCGCGGCCACCCTGGCCGCGCAGGACGCGGCGCAAGCGCACTAAGGCCCGCGGCGATCCGCCGACGGGCTCAGGTCATGCGCCCTCGGCCCCGTCAGCCGTGACATCGGCGAACACGAAGCCCTCGCGTTCCACCACCGTGCCAATGCTCACCGCTATCGGCGCTGCGAACATCGGCCCGGCCGACACCAGCGTATGGAACTCGCCGTTCTCGCCGCACGGATCAACCTGAGCCGGCAGTTCATCGAGCAGCCGGGTATCGAACCGCCTGCCGGCAAACTCGCGTCCGAGCCGGCGCGGATCGACACACACAAGGTGTGCAACCAGTCCGCTCGTGATCATGGTTCGTGCCAAGGCGGCCGTGTCGCGCCGCCACAGCGGAAATATGCCGGTCATGCCCACCGTTGCCAGCTGCTTTTCGCGGTAGGCACGAATGTCTTCCAGGAACAGGTCGCCGAACACGACGTGGCTGACGCCCTGCTCCTTCATGTGCTCACACGTGTGCGCCATGCGCTCCGCGTACGCCTCGTTCGAGCAGGGGTTCGGCAGCAGCACCTTCACGGCCGGCAGTCCGAGGGCTGCGATCTGACGGTCCAGCACGCTCTCGCGCACGCCGTGCATGGCCACCCGGCCGTAGGCTTCGTTGAGCGTAGTCAGCACACCGACTACCTCTGCCAAACCTAAGCGCTGCGCCTCGTAGAGCGCAAAAGCGCTGTCCTTCCCGGAGCTCCAGGAGACGAATGCCTTGGGTGGCGAGGAGATGACCATGCTTGCGGCAGTGTGACAAACGCGACCGGAGCGGGACAACCGTCCCGGCTGCACCCCAGGTGCCGACCGGCTTCTGTTTTGGGTCGGCGGCCTGCTAGCATCGCGTTTCCCTCACAAGGAGTACTTACGTGGCGCTTGTAACCAAGTTTAGTTTTCTCATGGCCCTGGCGCTTGTCGCCGGCGGGATGGCGACAGCAGCCAGCGCACAGGAACGCGATGCGCACGGCGGCCAAGCCGCGCGCCCCGCACGCCCCGCCGCGCATGGTGAGCCGCACGCCGGCCCCACCCGCTATCAGCGCGTCACCGAACCGGCAGGCTGGAACAACCGGCCCACCCAGGTTGACACGGCGCACTACCAGCATAACTACCAGGCGGCGCGCAGCTACCACGTAGGCGTCTACCGTCGTCCGGCGGGTTGGGTGTATCACCGCTGGGCCTACGGCCAGATCCTGCCGCGTGCTTACTGGGCCGCGCCGNNTATGGACAGATCCTGCCGCGTGCCTACTGGGCCGCACCGTATCTCCTCGCGGACTACTGGCTGTTCGCCCTGGAAGTTCCACCGGTTGGATTCGAGTGGGTGCGTGATGACACCGATGCCATCCTCGTGAATGTCACCACCGGTCAGATTATCCAGGTTGAATACGGGGTCTTCGCCTAAGTCTAAGCTGCTGCAACTCAAGGGNNACACCCTGGTTGTTTATGGGGCGCTCCGCGGGCCCGAATGTTGGCTGCGACGGACGCTCAGTCAGGGCTCGTCAGAGCCAGTTATGGCAACAAAGCGGGGAGATCCGTCACGCACGATGCGCAGCAGTAACGGCATCTCCGGGCTCGGCTTGCTCACCGTCGCGAGATCCGCGACGTCGGCCAGGGGTTTCGTGCCTGCATGGGTGATGAGGTCACCGACCTTAAGTCCCGCCAGCGCTCCGGGCCCTGCCCGTCTTAGCTGCGTCACGATCAGCCCACCGCCCTCGCCCTCCGCCTTAAGCGCTTTGCGGATCTCAGTTGTCGCATTGGCCAGCCCGAGCGCGAGATTGGGCACCCAAGTGTCCTGGCCGCCGGTCAGGGCTGGATCGGCAGGAGGATCCGGAAGCCGGCCCACCACCAATGATATCGGCTGCTGCACACCGTCCCGCATGATGATCATGTCCAGCCTGCTGCCGGGCGCGAGCCGCGCCACGATCTTCGGGAGTGCGGCGAAAGTCACCTGCGTGGCGCCGATCTTGAGCAACACGTCGCCAACCCGGAGCGTCCCGTCCGCGGGACCGTGTGGCTCGAGTGCCGTGAGCAACGCACCGTCGGTGGTCTTCAGACCCAGCGCTGTCGCGATCGCAGGCGTCAGTGCCTGGGCGGAAGCACCGAGGTAGCCCCGAGACACTCGGCCGTGTGCCTCGAGCTCCCGGATGACGACGGCGACGGTTTCTGCGGGGATCGCAAAGCCAAGCCCGACCGAGCCGCCGTTCGGAGAGAAAATAGCTGAAGTGACTCCAAGGACGGTTCCGTCTACGGACAACAGCGGGCCGCCGGAGTTACCACGATTAATCGCGGCATCAGTTTGCAGGAAATCGATGTA
>PMHN01000370.1:17294-17574 GCA_003156695.1 Gammaproteobacteria bacterium | reverse complement strand
GCGCGCGGACGTGGACCTGGCGGTGCTGCGCAAGGAGCTGTCTGTCGCGCTGGAGAGCTACCGTACCCAGGCGCAGGCGCTTTCAGGCAAGCGCACGCTCGCGGCGCGTTCGCTCGCCAAGGACATCAGCGCGCGCATGCAGACCCTCGGCATGACGGGCGGCCGTTTTGAAGCCGACGTTGCGCAGAACGGCAATGCCGACCCTGCCCAGCACGGCATCGACCAGATCGAGTTCCGCGTCAGCGCCAATCCGGGCTCACCGCCGCGCGCGCTGTCCAAA
>PMHN01000370.1:0-17281 GCA_003156695.1 Gammaproteobacteria bacterium | reverse complement strand
CACCACCTGCGGGTCACGAAGCTCACCGACGGCCGCACGACACGCACCACGCTCACCGAGTTGAGCGCCGCGGACCGGGTCGAAGAACTCGCCCGCATGCTCGGCGGGATCGAGGTCACGGGAAGGGCGCGCGAGCACGCGCGCGATATGCTCGCAAGCGCCGCAGGCGCCCCGGCCGGCGCAGCGCCCGACGCCCCCTCTAGCGCAGATACCGTGCGGCAGCGGCGGCCGCCCCTCAGGAAAGGACGCTAGCTGGCCTTGCGCTTGCGGTACTCGCAGTGCGGGCGTTGGCAGTGCCCGTAAAGGATGAGCGAGTGATCCTGCATGCCGAAGCCCAGACGCTCGGCCACCGCGGTCTGGCGATCCTCGATCCCTGAGTCCATGAACTCCTCAACGCGGCCGCAATCCAGGCACACGATGTGGTCGTGGTGCGTGCCCTGGTTGAGCTCGAACACCGCCATGCCGTCCTCGAAATGATGNNCCCGCCGCCTCGAACTGCGTGAGCACGCGGTACACGGTCGCAAGCCCGATGTCTTCCTTGGTCTCCAGCAGCGAGCGGTAAATGTCCTCAGCGGACAGGTGCCGCGTGGAGCTGCCCTCGAGGATCTCGAGGATCTTCAGGCGCGGCAGGGTCACCTTCAGACCCGCTTTGCGCAAATCCTTGCCTTCCACGTGAGATTCTCCGGCAGACCGCGGCGGGCGCTTCAACGACGCAGGCGGTCGGCGATCAGGTATGATTTCGCGCCTGTATTATCCCCCATCGGACTCACATGCGCCTACCCTGCGCCAGATTCATCGGCACCCTCGCCCTCGCCGCCGTGCTCGCCGGCTGCGTGTATCGCATGGACATCCAGCAGGGCAACTTCCTTGAGGGCAAGACCGTGAACAAGCTCGAGGCGGGCATGACGCGCAACCAGGTGCGCTACCTGCTCGGCACGCCCATGGTCCCGGATCTGTTCGAGAAGGATCGCTGGGACTACCTCTACTATTTCGAGGGACGGCGGAAAAAATCCGCGCGCCGGCACCTGGTGGTGTTCTTCAAGGACGACAAGGTCACACGCTTCGAGCGGGACAATGTGCCCGAATCCGCGCCGCAGGCACCGGACCAGGGTCCCACGCCCTCGCAGTTCCCACGCATCTGAGGCTACTTGAGGGTCTGGCGGCTCGCCGCCGATCGCTCGCGCTGCACCCGCTCACGCCGCCGCTCGCGCGGATCACAGCGCAGCGGACGGTAAATCTCGATGCGATCGCCGTCCGCAAACACATCGGTGCGCAGACGCGGTTCGCCGAATACGCCCAGCGGCGCGCGCTCCCAGGAAATTGCGGCGCACACGGCCGTGTCGCTGCACGCGGCACGCGCCGCCTGCAGTGCCTGCGCAATGGTGGCGTCGAGCGGCACCTCGACGTTNNCGAGCGGCAACTCCACGCTCCACAGGTACTGTCGTTCGCGGGTGGCGTAGACGACCACGCAACGCTTGCGATCCGCCGCGCCGGGCACGCTCACCGCCTAGGCGCGGGCCCGCACTACGAATGCGTCCAGGAGCGACCCGATGGTCTTGGCGAACTGCGGCTCGAACAACATCCCGGTGAGGGTGCTCTTGAAGGCGAAGCGCATGGAAAGCTCCACCCGGCAACCCGCATCGACCGGTGTCAGGAGCCATTGCCCCTCAAGCGTGCGAAACGGGCCGCTGACGAGCTCCATGGTGATGGCGCGGTCCGGCTCGAGCTTATTGCGGGTGGTGAACTCCCCGGTGAGGGCCCCCTGCCGCACCCCGAGCGTCGCGACGATTTCGCGCGGCGTGCGCGACTGCACCCGCGTATGCGTGCACCAGGGCAGGAACTGCGGGTAGCTCTCGATGTCGTTGATGAGCTCAAACAGCTTCGCCGGCGGCTGACTTACGAGCGCTGAGCGCTTGACCTCTCGCATGGCGCATTGTCCCATTACGCCCCCCGTATGACCAAAACCAACGACTCGTCCCGCCTGATCGCCGAGAACCGCCGGGCGCGCTACGACTATTTCATCGAGGAGCGCTACGAGGCGGGGCTGGCGCTCCAGGGCTGGGAGGTCAAAGCCATGCGTGCCGGGCGGGCGCAGCTGGCGGAAGCGTACGTCTACCTGCGCGGCGGGGAAGCATTTCTCATCGGCGCGCACCTGACTCCACTGCGCACTACTTCCACCCATGTCGTGGCCGACCCGGTGCGAACGCGCAAGCTGCTGCTCAACTACAGCGAGCTGCAGGGGCTCATCGGTGCGGTGGAACGTCGCGGCTACACCATCGTGCCGCTGGAGCTGTACTGGAAGAACGGGCGCGCGAAGCTGCAGGTGGGACTTGCCAAGGGCAAGAAACAACACGACAAGCGTGCGGTGGAGAAAGATCGCGACTGGCAGCGCAGCAAGGCGCGGCTGCTACGTCGGGGCTAAAAAAAACGCCAGCGCGACGATGCGCGCTGGCGTTTCTTAAGGTCAGTACCTTACTGGGGAGCGAGGTCCGGGTTCTTGAGTTCGTACGCGAGGTTCAGCGTCGTCAGACCGGACGACTTGCTGATTCCCTCGGGCACCTTGCTGTTGCTGACCAGCTGATAGGCGGCCACCAGCGACAGCCGGCCGCTCATCTTCACCTGCAGCCCCACACCGAGCGTGGTCATGGTGTTGGCCGAGCCGGACTGGATCGCACCGTTCGCGAGCACCTTGGTGGAAGGGTTGAACGAGTGCTCGAAGTTAACCGCGGCGGTAGCGACCACACCGGAGGTAGAGCCGAGCGGGGTACGCAGATCCAGCGGCCCCGGCGGGTAGTACGGGTTAGGGAAGATGTTTTCCGGCGCCAGGCGCTGCTCGCCGATACCCACCTGCCCGCTGAGCTTGGTGTCGGGTTCCTTAATGAACTGGTAGCCCACACCCGTGTCGATCATCTCCTGGTACTGAAAGCCGCTGAACTTGTTGTTGTCATAGCTCAGACCACCGAACCAGTAGAGGTGGTCGGAAATGTTGTAGTTCGTCTGGAACTCCGCGCCAAAGTCCTGGGCACTGGTGATGTTGTCGGTGGAGCCGTACAGGAACTGCGTCCCGAAGAGGAACTTCCACTGATCTACCGTGTGCGCGGCATTAAAACTGCCGTTGGCCGAGGTCGTGTCCGACGTGCCACTGGTCTTGGCAAAACCGAGCAGGGCCCGCATCGCCCAGTCCGGGACGTCCGCTGGCGGCACAGCCGGCGCGCAATTGCATCCCGCGTCGTCCGCATAGGCCGCGCCACTAAAAGCGACGGCGGCCAGAACCAAAAATAACCCTTGCTTCCGCATTGCAAAATCCCTCGCACCATGTGGAGTTAACGTAACGTACGCACCTTACCCCAGCCTGATTTTCAGGCAAATTTGTTGCGTAGAAGCAACATCCCTGGCAGATGCGCGGCGCACTCCGCCACAAACCCGGATCCCAATCCAGCGCACGCCTTGAGGTATGCTGGCGACGTACCTTGAAGGGGGCGACCGGTTTCGACGTGGGTTGCGAACCTTCAGGGGCGTACCGAGGCGCAGTGCCCTCGTAAATAATGCTGCAAAACTTAGTTGCCAACGACGACAACTACGCTCTAGCTGCCTAACCGCAGTTGACCTCTGACCGGCTCGTGCCTGTGCGACCGAATCAGGGGACGCGTTCACAGGATCGCGCTCCGGCGTGCGACAGGCCGGTTGCGTTAAGAGTTACTGTCCGCTGGCGGTGCGTCTTCCCTGCTGCTCGGGTAGCGTAACGTGAGAAAAAAAGAGCCAGCTACGTACGTAGATCCTGAAGTCTAGGACTTGCGGACGGGGGTTCGATTCCCCCCGCCTCCACCAAGTGAGCGGTTCCCGATGCCATAGCACCAGGAACCGCCGCCTGAGCATAAACAGCTCCGAAGTGCCGCTGCTTCTCTAAGTCCGCTCAGTGATTGGCGCCGGAAGAATCACCAACAAGCCCGCGCACAGCGGCACCATTCGCCGAGTTTCGCCTACACCCTGTTCAGCCGTCAGGCCCTGACCGCTCGCCCGGCTCTCGCACTACCTGCGCACATACAAATCCGGGCGTGCCCCGTAGCGGTACCGCAACGCACGCCGCAGTACTACAATCAGACACTGGAGACCTCTGCGGGAACTCCCATGGCGACAAAAATAACTACCAAGGGCCAGGTGACACTGCCCAAAAAAGCACGCGATGTGCTGCACGTGGCTCCCGGGGACTGCGTGGAATTCAGCATCGATGAGAATGGCTCGGTGATCGTGTACAAGGCGCCGGCGGCGCCCGTGTCCGCATCGCTGCGGCGCGAGCGCCTGGCGAATCCGCGTGTCGAAGCACAGCGCCGGCGGCAAGTGGCCGAATTCGAAGAGCTGCTGCGGGAGCTGGACTGAGGCGCGTCGGCCTGCGCCCCGCAGGCGCCTAACTGCGCTTGCCGTCCAGGGAGCTCAGCGACCCGTACAGGTCCGGACGCCGGTCCCGGAACACGAACCAGTTGTCACGCAGCTGCGCGATCGCCGCCAGATCGAAGGCGTGTGTCAGCACCGCATCACCCTCTTCGGCTGCCTCGGCGACCTTGGCCCCCATAGCATCGGCGATGAACGATGAGCCGTAGAAACGGATGTACAGCCCCTGCGGGTCCTGCAGCGAGCGCTCAAGCCCGTAACGGTTCGCGGCGATCAGTGGCGTGAGATTCGCGGCCGCGTGACCCTGTTGGGTGCGCTGCCAGTGATCGCGCGAATTCACTGGCAGCGCCGGTGGCGGCTCGGTGCCGATCGCGGTCGGGAAGAAGAACAGCTCCGCACCCATGAGTGCCATGACGCGCGCGGTCTCGGGAAACCACTGGTCCCAGCAGATGCCGACGCCGATGCGCCCGAAGCGAGTATTCCACACGCGAAAGCCCGTGTCGCCCGGAGAGAAGTAGTTCTTCTCCTGGTAGCCGGGGCCGTTGGGGATGTGCGACTTGCGATACACGCCGAGGTTCCTGCCGTCGGCATCGAGGATGGCGATGGTATTGAAGTACGCCGGTCCCGCCCGCTCGAAGAAGCTGATCGGCAGGACCACGCCCAGCTCGCGCGCTAGCGGCCCGAAATGCAGCACGGCGCGATTTTCCGTCACCGGCCGCGCGAGCGTGAGGTGGCGCGCGTCCTGTTCGATGCAGAAGTACGGCGTTTCAAAGAGCTCGGGCAGGAGGATGATCTGTGCGCCTTGCGCTGCGGCCTTGCGCACCAGCGCTTCGGCGCGCGCAATGTTGCCGTCGGCATTCCAGTCGCACGCCATCTGGATCGCCGCGACCGTCACCGGGCGCGGCGGGCGGGCGNNGCCGTCTCGAGCGCCATGAGGCCCGCCTCACCGGTGACCACCGGCACTCGAGCGTCGCGGATGCAGCCGAGGAAGGCTTCGATTTCCGCCTTGAGCGCATCTCCCTGCTCGAGGCTTTGTTCCTCGATGATGACCGGCAACGGCCCCGCGCCGTCGGCGGCGGTGCGCTTGCGGATCAGCGTCACGATCTTCTGTTGCAGGTCGAGCGACAGGTAGGCGTCGTCCTCGAAGATACGCAGCTTGCGCTCGGTCTTGAGACTCACCCGCGAGGCGGTCGCATTCGCGACGCAGCCGTTGGCGAAGCGGATGCGCGCGTTAGCAATGTCGATCTCCGCCGAGAACACCGGCGTGCCCACCGCATCGATGGCCACGATCGGCGCGCCGACGATGGTCTGCACGATATCGATGTCGTGGATCATCAGATCGAGCACCACGTTCACGTCCGTACCGCGCTCGCGGTAAGGTGCGAGGCGGTGACACTCCACGAAGCGCGGTGACTTCAGGTACGGTTCGGCGGCGAGAATCGCGGCGTTAAAGCGCTCCAGGTGGCCCACCTGCAGGATGCGCTTTGCCCTGGCGGCGATCGCAATCAGCTCGCGCGCCTCCGCCGGCGTCTCGGTAATCGGCTTCTCGACCAGCACGTGCGCGCCGGCCTCGAAAAAATCCCGGGCGATGGCAAAGTGAGTCGGCGTTGGGGTCACGATGCTCACCGCATCAACGCTGCCGAGAAGCTCGTGGTAATCGCTCAGGGCCCGTGCCTTCACTTCCCCGGCCACCTGCTCNNGCCACGAGCTCACAACCGGCCGCCTGCGCGTACTTCTGCGCATGAAAGCGCCCGAGGTACCCAACGCCGATTACGGCGGCTCTGATTTTCTTCATGGGAACGCTATTATGCCCGCGCGAGGCTGTGATACCGGAAAGGTTGCAGGAGTGGCGTCTTAACAATGATGACATCGTCCGAGGCGCAAGGTGGCGGCCCGCTGCAGCGGCTGCGCAGTTCCGTGCGCGAGCGGCCGCGGCTACAGCGCGAACTCATCCTCTTCGTCCTGATGACGCTCTTCGGACTCATCGTGATGCCGTTTTTGATCTGGTTCGCCAGCAGCCGCGTGCTCGGCCCGTACACCCACGGCCAGGACCTGCACGCCGGCCCGTTCGCGCTCGTTGCAGACTATTACACGGGTCTCGTGCACGGCTCAGCGGTGTTCTGGAGCGTGGCGCTCGGACCGGCCGTGCTGATCCTGTTGATGCGGCTGTTCCTGGCGGCGTGGCGNNGCTGACGGCTGATCCTTACGCCTCACTTCGGCCAGTACAACCAGACTGCCACCGCGAACATCGCCAGCATCGCGCCATGCGCGGCCAGGCGCCACGACCGCGCGCGCTGCTCGCCATAGAAGCTCCAGCATGCAACCGCGGCAAATGCCGTGAATACCAGTACGGCGCGCACCAGCGCGGCATGCTCGGGAGCGAAACGGGCCTCGTTGGCGGGCAGGAACAGGATCACGATCCACGTCATAATGAGCCCGCTCGCCAGGGCGACCGCGGAACCCGCGAGAATAGCCAGAAGTGCCGCCAGGGGCCGCATGATGTGACAACCTTACTTGCTAAAGGCGAACCGACGGCTCTAGCCTTACTCTATAGAGTGTACCCAAGCGGCGAGACCATAAGATGACCCTACCCCTGCGTCGTTCCTCTGGCTGGATTACTGCCTGCGTCCTGGCGGCCCTCGCATTGGCGCTGGCGGGCTCCGTGCAGGCCCCTGCCGGCACCTCGATCCTGCCCCCGGGGGCGCTGGCGCCCACCGATGGGCAGCGCGCCACGGCCCGCAAGGTCGGGCGGATCCTCGAGGAGGCGCACTACAGCCGGGCGTCGCTTGACGAGAAGATGTCGCAGGTCGTTTACGACCGGTACCTGGAGTTCCTGGACAGCCAGAAGAGCTACTTTCTCGCCAGCGACATCCGCGACTTCGATGCCTATCGCCTGCAGTTCGGCAACATGATCCGCACCGGGGACATCGACCCCGCGTATCTGATCTTCGCCCGCTACCAGCAACGCGACCGCGAACGCATCCAGCACGCCATTGCGCTCCTGCAGACCGAGCCTGACTGGACCATCGACGAGTCGTTCGAATTTGACCGCACCCACGGCGCGTGGCCGGCCGACCAGGCGGCCATGGACGACTTGTGGCGCAAGCGGGTCAAGAACGATGCGCTGTCGCTGCTCTTGACCGGCAAGACCTGGCCGGAAGCGGCCGACATCCTGCGCAAGCGCTACGAGCGCGTGCTGAAGCGCGTCGACCAGGTGAACACGGAGGACGTGTTCGAGAACCTGATGAACGCTTACGCGCGGGCCTTCGATCCGCACTCGAGTTATTTCTCGCCGCGCTCCTCCGAGGAATACCGCATCCAGATGAGCCTCAACTACGACGGCATCGGTGCCTCGCTGCAGCTGGTCGATGACTACGTGACGATCGTGAGTGTGCTGGACGGCAGCCCGGCCGCCGTCGCCGGCACGCTCAGCATCAACGACCGCATCACCGGCGTCGGCCAGGGCCATGACGGCCCCTTCACGGACGTGATCGGCTCGCGCTTCGATGACGTCGTGCAGCTGATCCGCGGCAAGGCAGGCACTGCGGTGCGTCTGCAGATCCTGCCCGCGGGAGCGGCTCCCGGGAGCACCGAGAAGGTCGTGGAGTTCGTGCGCAACAAAGTGACGGTCGAAGCGCAGGCCGCGCACAAGCAAGTCAAGAGCGTGGTGCGCAACGGTCGCACGCTCAAGATCGGCATCATCACCGTGCCGGGCTTTTACGAGGACGTCGCGGCGCAAAGCGCCGGTGACCCGGACTACCGCAGCACCACGCGCGACGTGCTGAAGCTGGTGCGCGAACTGCGCGCCGAGAACGTTGATGGCCTGGTGCTCGATCTGCGTGACAACGGCGGCGGCTACCTGCCGGAGGCCACCGCGCTCACGGGGCTGTTCATCGAGCACGGACCGGTGGTGCAGCTGCGCGACACGACTGGCAGGACCGAAGTGCTCGACGATCCGGAGAGCGCCCCTGCCTACGACGGGCCGCTGGCGGTGCTGGTGGACCGCCTAAGCGCCTCGGCTTCCGAGATCTTCGCGGGCGCGATCCAGGATTATCACCGCGGCCTGATCCTCGGCCAAACCACCTTCGGCAAGGGCACGGTGCAAAACCTGGTGCCGCTGGATCGCTGGTCCAAGGAGCCGGTGAACGGCCAGCTGACCGTGACGATCGGCAAGTTCTACCGCATCACCGGTGAGAGCACCCAGGAAAAGGGCGTGGAACCGGACGTGTCGCTCGCCTCGGTGCTCGACACCAAGGAGATCGGCGAGAACGCGCTCGAATCAGCGCTCCCCTGGGACCGCATTGCGGGGGTGCCTTTCAAGGCCAGTGTCGGCACGGCGGCGGCGCCGGCGGTGGCCTCGCTTGCCTCCGAGGAGGACGCGCGCGCGCATCACGACCCGGACTATCGCTGGCTGATGTCGGACGTCGCGGCCATCGACACTGAGCGCGACCAGCACAGCGTGTCGCTGAATCTCAAGGCACGGCGTGAGGAACGTGCGCGCATCGACAAGGAGCGCCTCGAGCGCGAGAACATCCGCCGGGCGGCCAAGAATGAACCGCCGTTCCAGAGCATCGAGGAACTGGACAAGTCCATAAGCAAGGACAGCAAGGACAAAACCAAGGACGAGGCCGCTGATGTGCTGCTCGAGCAGGCCGCGCAGATCATGGCGGACATGGTGATCGGCGCGCGCCCCGCGCCGCAGCAGCAAAAGACCGCTCGCGCCAGCTGAATTTCCTCACCGCCGCAGCCGGCCAAAGTCACGCCTTTGGCCGGCGGCAACGAAGCTGATGTCCGCTGAAATCGCCGCAGGCGATTTCAGCCAATGAACTACCGCAAGAGGATCCGGAACAGGTCCCAGGTATCTTCGGAGAGCACGTTGGGCAGCGGCGTGCCGTCAGCGCCGCGCGCCGCTTCATTCAGCACATCGCCCGTGGCCGGATTCAACGAGTCCGGTACCGGCGTCGTGTCCCCGGGTCCCCGGTAACGCGCGCCTTTGGTGAGCGCCCCGGTGCGCGCCTTGATTTCCGCGGCCAGCGTTTCCCGGCGCTCGAGGAGCACATGCGCGCGCTGGATCTGCCCCATGAGCAGCACGCACTCGCGCGGTGAACCGTAATTATCGGCGGCCTCGCGGCGGCCCGTGGCATCACGCGCCATCTGCACCAGCGGCGTCTTCATCGACACCAGCCGCAGACACAACACCTGCGCATAAGCGATGGCGGCGATGTTGATGGCTCGCCGCGCCGGCAGCGACAGGCCCGGAAATTGCGGCGTCCCCTCGCGCTCCAGATCCTCGACGGCGCGCTGCGCCTGATTGAGGGAACTGCCCGCCGCGGCCGCCGCCGCGTGCGCCGTGGTTACGCGCTGCTCGAGCGCGCGGCGCTTGAAGTAGTGCCACAGGCGCGTCAGTCCCGCACGCTGCGCTTCGAAGGCGGCAACCTCGCCCGCGGCTTGCGCCGCCAGGGCCTGCGCAGCCTGCAGCTGCGTGGCCGCCGTCTGCCGCCGGGCGAACAGGCGCCGGTTGTGATGCGCGAGGTGCTCGCGCCGCTCACGCTCCTCCTGCTGACGCACCAGATCGCTGACGAACTGCGTGATCAGATCGCGGGCCGCCTGCCACAAGCGGCGCAGCTGGTAGAACACCAGCGCCGGATAAGCAGACTCCGCCACACCCAGGCGCCCCTCGAGCGTGTTGAGCAATCCTAAGGAGCGTTGGCTGGCGCCCTCCTGCTGCTTGACGAGATCCTGCAGGCGGTAGATCTCCTCCTGCAGGTCGCCGTAAGCCTTCTTCAGTTCCGCGCGGTTACGGAATAGGGCGAGGACCCGATGGTCCTCTTCCGGGGGACCGTCGGTGCGCAGGCTGAGCTTGAGAAATCCGAGTTGTCGCAGCGCTTTCATGAGANNGAGAAATGCGGCGGGGGAACCGCCCTCCTCATTCGCCGCGGGTAAGCCTCGTACGGGATGAGAAGCGATGACCTCGCTCCACGCAGTATTCCAGCCACTTGTTTAACATCACGTTGCGCGCCCAGCGCTGATCCAGTTCACGCTCCGCGCAGCCGCGCAGTGCCTTGAGAACCGGCTGGTTGTGACTCTCCGCCCAGTGCTGTGCTTCAACCAGATGCGCGTCATGGTAGATGCGCACGCCCATGTCCGGGTATTGCTGCTCGCCGTGCTGGTGCGGCAGCAGATAGGTCAAATTGACGGTGCTGGTGTAGGGGGAGCGCTCGGTGACGGTGAGAACAAGGTCACAGTCTCCGCAGGCGCGGGAGCGGTGCTGGCCGGCGAGCCCCCCCAGATTCCCGACGAGCCAGCCAAAGCGGATGAAATTGCTTTCGTACAATCCCATCAGCGCGACGAAGCTGCGCGGGCGGGCGCGCCAGGAAACTACGGTCTGCGTGTCGGTGAGCAACACGCCACCGACTATAACGCACAAGGCCGGTGCCGCAAGTGCGATACGCGCTGCATTTCGCACTTGTGCGCGACCGCACGGCGCCTTGCAAGTTCCGTGCGACACGCGGCACTCGCGTTGTGACGCGGATCATGCGATCTTTATTGGCTCGCGCGCCGCGCTACGGCCGCAGGCGCCGTTCGATGCCGCTGGTGTTGAGAATGCGGCTGGCAATTTCCTCGATCGAGGTTTCGGTCGTATCCAGCGACGGAATCGCATAACGCGCGAACATCGCCTGTGCAGTGCGCAGCTCGTACTGCACCTGCTGACTGGACGCGTAGCGGCTGTCCGGGCGGCGTTCGTTACGGATCTGCTGCAGGCGCTCGGGGGTGATGGTGAGCGCAAACAGTTTGCTGCGGTACGGCTCGAGACGCCCCGGCAGCTTGCGCGCCTCCAGATCCTCTTCCGTGAGTGGATAGTTGGCGGCGAACACCCCGTACTGCAGTGCCATGTACAGGCATGTCGGGGTCTTGCCGACGCGCGATACGCCTACCAGCACCACATCGGCGTGCGCGTAGTCACCACCACCGCCGTCGTCATTGGCGAGCGCGAAGTTGGTGGCATTGATGCGCGTGGTGTAGGCGGCGAGATCCGCGATGCCGTGCGCGCGGCCCGCGCGATGCGACGAGCGGGTGTTGAGTTCCCGCTCCAGCGGGCCCACGAAGGCTGCGAAGAAATCCAGAAACAGGCCATCGGCCGTCATTACGATGTCACGCAGTTCATCCTGCACCAGCGTGCTGAACACGATCGGCCGCAGTCCCTCTTCCTGCGCCGCACTGTTTATGCGGCGGACGGTCGCGCGCGCCTTGTCAACGTCCGACACAAATGGCACAGTCACCGGCCGAAATTCCAGCCCCTCGAACTGTGTCATGAGGCTGTGACCCATGGTTTCGGCGGTCACGCCGGTCTGGTCCGAAACGAAAAAGACGGTTCGACGGCTCACGCTTTGGACAATTCCGTAGGGCGCTGGTGGCGATGAGTTGTCAGTCTTTCACCGCGTGTGCAGGCAAGCAAGCACCAATGGTGCGACCGGTTTCCACAAAGGAGCATCTTTGAACGCCTACGTACTCCCGTTCGAGCAACTCACCATGCGCGACGTCGAGACGGTTGGCGGCAAGAACGCGTCCCTCGGAGAGATGATCGGCGCCCTCGCCAGGCTCGGCGTACAGGTACCGGGAGGGTTTGCCACCACCGCGCAGGCCTACCGCGAGTTCCTCGCCCAGGGTGGCCTGGATGAGCGCATCCGTGTTGAGCTGGCTAACCTCAACGTCGATGACGTGACGAAGCTCGCCGCCAGCGGCGCGCGCATCCGCCAGTGGATTCTCGCCACCCCGTTTCCGCCCGGGCTCGAAACCGCCGTTACCGCGGCGCTGACGCGCATGAGCTCCGGCAAGGACATCGCCGTGGCGGTGCGCTCGTCGGCGACCGCCGAGGACCTGCCGGAGGCATCCTTCGCCGGCCAGCAGGAAACCTTTCTCAACGTGCGCGGCANNCGCCGGCCAGCAGGAAAGTTTCCTCAACGTGACCGGGACGCAGGCGGTGCTGACCGCCATGCACGAGGTGTTCGCGTCGCTCTTCAATGACCGGGCGATTTCGTATCGCGTGCACCAGGGTTTCGATCACAGCGCGGTGGCGTTGTCGGCCGGCGTGCAGCACATGGTGCGCAGCGATCTCGGCGCGAGCGGCGTCATGTTTACCCTCGATACCGATTCGGGCTTTCGGGACGTGGTGTTCATCACCGCCTCCTGGGGACTCGGCGAAACCGTCGTGCAAGGCGCCGTGAACCCGGACGAGTTCTACCTCTACAAGCCGGCGCTGCGCGCCGGCAAGCACGCGATCGTACGGCGCAACCTCGGCGGCAAGGCCGTCAAGATGGTGTACGCCGCTCCCGGCTCAGCCGAACGCGTGAGCACGGTCGAAGTCCCGCAGGCCGACCGCCAGCGGTTCTGCCTCAGCGATGCGGATCTCGTGACACTCGCGCGCCAGGCGCTCCTGATCGAGGAGCATTACGGGCGACCGATGGACATCGAGTGGGCGCGCGACGGTGCCACCGGCGCCATCTACATCCTGCAGGCGCGTCCGGAGACCGTGCAGAGCCGCGCCGGCCGCACCATCCTGCGCTACTCCCTGAAAGCGCGCTCGCGCGTGCTCGCCACCGGCCGCAGCATCGGCCAGCGCATCGGCGCGGGCACCGCGCGCGTGATCAAGGGCGCCGCGGAAATGGCGCGCGTACAGGCCGGCGATGTGCTGGTCGCGGACATGACCGACCCGGACTGGGAGCCGGTCATGAAGCGCGCGGCCGCCATCGTCACCAACCGCGGCGGACGCACCTGTCACGCGGCCATCATCGCGCGCGAACTGGGAATTCCGGCCGTGGTGGGCTGTACGAATGCGACCAGCAGCATCCGCGAGGGCCAGGAAGTGACGGTCTCGTGCGCCGAGGGCGACACCGGCCACGTCTACGAGGGCTTGCTGGCGTTTGAGCGCAAGCAGATCGAACTCGATTCGCTGCCGAAGATCCCGCTCAAGATCATGATGAACGTCGGCAACCCCGACCGCGCCTTCGATTTTGCCGGCATTCCCAACCACGGCGTGGGCCTGGCACGCCTGGAATTCATCATCAACCGCATGATCGGCGTGCACCCGCGGGCGCTCTTGGAGTTCGACCGCCTCGACGCTGAGCTGCAGGGGCAGATCCGCACCCAGATGGCTGGCTACGCCGACCCGGTCAGCTTCTACGTCGAGAAGCTTGCCGAAGGGATCGCGCAGATTGCCGCGGCGTTTGCCCCCGAGCCGGTCATCGTGCGCCTGTCGGACTTCAAGTCGAACGAATACGCGAACCTGATCGGCGGCGCGCGCTACGAGCCGTCGGAAGAAAATCCCATGCTGGGTTTCCGCGGCGCTTCGCGCTATGTCGATGAGACGTTCCGCCCCTGCTTCGAGCTCGAATGCCGCGCGCTGAAGCGCGTGCGCGAGACCATGGGACTCACCAACGTTCAGGTCATGGTGCCCTTCGTGCGCAGCGTCGCGGAGGCGAAGCAGGTTATGGAGCTGCTGGCGCACAACGGCCTCAAGCGCGGCGAGAATGGCCTCATCGTCATCATGATGTGTGAGCTGCCGACCAACGCCTTGCTGGCCGAGCAGTATCTGGAACACTTCGATGGGATGTCGATCGGCTCGAATGACATGACGCAGCTCACCTTAGGACTGGACCGCGATTCGGCAATCGTCGCGCGCCACTTTGATGAGCGCGACGAGGCGGTGCGCAAGCTTCTGTCGATGGCGATCAGCGCCTGCCGCAAAGCCGGCAAGTACGTCGGCATCTGCGGCCAGGGCCCCTCGGATCACCCGGATCTTGCCCGCTGGCTGCTCGATGAGGGCATCGGCAGCATGTCGCTCAATCCCGATACGGTGGTGGAGACCTGGCTCTACCTCGCGCAGAGCGCCGACGGCAAGCCCGGCAAGACCCCCGGCAGCTAGCCAGGGCGCGTGCCGGCGTACGCCGGGGCAAAGAGGCGCGCCCGATAGTGACGCAGCTCGGCAATTGATTCGTGAATGTCCGCCAGCGCCAGGTGCGTTCCCTGCTTCGCGAACCCGTCCGCCACCCCCGGCGCCCAGCGGCGCGCCAGCTCCTTGAGCGTGCTGACGTCAAGATTGCGGTAGTGGAAGAAGTGCTCGAGGTCGGGCATCAGGCGCGCAAGAAAGCGTCGGTCCTGGCAGATGCTGTTGCCGCACATGGGCGAGCTGCCGGGAGTGACCAGCGGGCCCAGAAACTCGAGCGTGCGGCGCTGCGCCTCGGCAAGGCTGACGCGGCTGGCACGCACGCGGGCCAGCAGGCCCGAGGACCCGTGCTGACGCTGGTTCCACTCATCCATGCGCGCGAGCACCTCCTCGCTTTGATGGATCGCCAGCACCGGCCCTGCGGCGATGACGTCGAGCTCGCGATCGGTGAGCACCGTCGCGATCTCAATGATCGAGTCCGTGTCGGGCTTCAGGCCCGTCATCTCCAGATCGATCCAGATCAGATAGTCGCCGCTCGGCATGTCAGGGTAAGTGGTGGTAGCGTGTCTGCGGAAGCTATGCAAGCCACAATCAGTGTAGCAGACGAGCGTCCGCGGTCCGCATGAGTGACACCCTGGTTGGGCGGGTAATCGCCACCTTTGGCCGCCACCTGCTGGTGCGCGATACACAAGGCCGCGAGCTGCGTGCGCGCCCTTTCGGCCGGGGGCTGAATGTCGTGTGCGGCGATGAGGTGCGCTGCCAGGTCGACGCGCATCACGCCGAGGTGCACGTCACCGAGGTCCTGCCGCGGCGTACGGCGCTGTGGCGTGCGACGCTGCGCGGCGGTGCGGAGCCGGTGGTGGCCAACCTCACACAGCTGCTGGTGGTGCTGGCACCGCTGCCGGCGCCGGACCTGTTCGTCGTCGACCGCTATCTCGCCGCGGCGACGGCGGGCGGTATCGCCGCCACGCTCATCGTGAACAAGAGCGATCTCGGCATCGATGCTGCTTTGAGCGCCGCGCTCGCCGTGTACGCGGCGGTAGGCTACGCCGCACTCCCCTGTTCGGCCGAGACCGGCGACGCCGTGGCCGCGCTGCCGGCAATTCTCAGCAAGGGCAGCATCGCCGCACTCGTGGGGCAGTCGGGGGTCGGCAAGTCCTCGCTCGTGCGCCGGCTGCTGCCGGAGGCGCAAGTCGCGATCGGTGCGCTGGTGCGCGAGGAGGAAGGGCGCCACACGACTACCACCGCGCGTCTCTTCGAGCTCCCGGGAGGCGCGGCATTGATCGACTCCCCGGGTGTGCGCGACTTCGCGCCGGCGGTGGATGCGCTCGATGAACAAAGTCTCGGGTTCGTGGAGGTCGCGCGGCTCGCCGGTCAGTGCCGCTTCAAGGACTGCCACCACATGCGCGAGCCCGGCTGCGCAGTCAGCGCGGCGGCGGCGAGCGGCGCGCTGGATCCGCGGCGCTACGAAAGCTATCGGCGCCTGCGGCGGCTGCGCGAGGAACTCAGCGCCGCGCGCGGGCCAAAACGCACGCGGTAGACGCAGCCGGCCAAAGTCGCGCCTTTGGCCGGCGGCAACGGAGCCACTGTCCGCCGAAATCGCTTCCTGCGATTTCGGCCAATAGACTAGAGCGACTGCCGGCCGGCGAGCGCGTGCGCCAGCGTGCCGCCATCAACGTACTCGAGCTCCCCGCCGACGGGTACGCCGTGGGCGATGCGGCTCGCGCGAATGCCGTGTCGCGCGGCGAGCTCGCTCAGGAAATGCGCGGTGGCCTCGCCTTCAACCGTGGAGTTGGTGGCGAGAATCAGCTCGCGCACCTGGCCTTGCGCGAGCAGCGCCTCGAGCTCGCGGCTGCCGAGTTGTTCCGGTCCAATACCGTCGAGCGGCGACAGGTGTCCCATGAGCACGAAGTAGCGGCCGCGATAGCTGCCCGAGGATTCAACCGCGACCACGTCCGCAGGCGACTCGACCGCGCACAGCAGCGTCGCATCGCGCAGCGGCGCCGCGCAGATCGTGCACAGCTCCTGTTCGGTGAGCATGCGGCAGCGCTGGCAGCGCTTCACCGACGAGAGCGCCGCATCGAGCGCCGCGGCGAGCGCGCGGGCTCCCGGCCGGCCCTCTTGCAGCAGGTGAAAGGCCATGCGCTGCGCGGTCTTGGGCCCCACGCCGGGCAGCGCGCGCAGCGCCTCGATGAGCTGGGCCAGGTGCGGGGAGTGTTGCATCGCAGCCGCGCTTCAGAACGGCAATTTCATTCCCGGCGGCAACTTCATCCCGGCGGTCACGCTCGCCATTTTCTCCTGCACCCGGACTTCCACCTTGTGCACGGCATCGTTGGCCGCCGCCGCGATCAGGTCTTCGAGCATCTCGCGGTCCTCAGCGCTGACTGCCGGCTCGATCTGCACGCGCTTCACCTCGTGCCGCCCGTTCATGGTGACCTTGACCATGCCGCCGCCGGCCTCACCGATCACCTCGATGTTGCCGATCTCCGCCTGGGCCTTCTGCATGTTGGCCTGCATGGCCTGCGCCTGTTTCATCAGGTTGTTGAAGTTGCCTGCCATTGAGAAAGACCTGTCAGGCGCCGCGCGCCGGGTGTGAGGTGAATGTCATTTTGCCGGCCGCACCGTGTCGGGCAGCACGGTCGCGCCGAAGCGCTCGCGCAGACCCTGCACCGCCGGTTCGGTCTCAAAGGAGCGCCGCGCGGCGCTAAGCTCCGCCTCCGACGCTCGCCGTTGTTGCTGCGCCGGGGTCTCGATTCCCGCGGCCACCGCCTGGAACTCCAGCCGCACCGGCGCGCCGAAATGACGTGACAGCGCCTGGGCGAGCTTGTCTTCCTGAGCCGGAGTGCGCACCAGCTGGTTGCGCGGATCGAGCGCCAGACGCACGACGGCGCCCTGGCGGCCAATGAACACGCAGTGGCTGGCGAGCTGCCGTGCCGCGCCTGAGAGCTC
>PMHN01000075.1 GCA_003156695.1 Gammaproteobacteria bacterium | reverse complement strand
GTTACCGGTGGCGAGGTTGCGCTACCGTGAAACGGACTCTGAGGTCTCTCTGCCTGCTCTTGCAATCTTGGAACCCACAGGGGGGATTGCAAGTAATGGCGTGTCCGGACTCACGCGCTCTCTTCCGCCTGCGGCTCGCCGTTATGGGGCTGGCCGTGATGCTGTGCGTCGCCGCGTGCGACATGGTGGGTGTCTCGAGTTCGGGCTCCAACCTGGCATCCAGCGCAAGCGGCGCTTCCACGCCGGGCGGTGCAGCGTTGACAGCCGAATCTGCGCCGGTGATCTCCGGGACGCCCGCTGTCAACGTCGTGGCCGGGCAGAACTACGCCTTCACGCCAACGGCCTCGGAGGCGAGCGGCAGCACGCTTACCTTCACGATTGCCAACCTGCCCGCCTGGGCTTCCTTCGGCAGCAGCACTGGGAAACTGACGGGCACTCCTCCGCTCTCGAGCGTCGGCACCTTCGCCAACATCCAGATCAGTGTGAGTGACGGCCAGAACACCGCGGCATTGCCGGCCTTCGCAATCAACGTGCTGGCGCCGCTCACGATCTCCGGAACGCCGATCCTGCAGGTTGTCGCGGGATCGCCCTATTCGTTTCTGCCGAGCACCAACGCCGCGAGCGGCACCGCGCTGACATTCACGGTGCAGAACGCACCGCCGTGGGCAACCCTCAACCCCGCCACGGGGGAACTCGCGGGTACCGCCACCCAGGCCGGAACGTTCTCCAATATCGTGATCGGTGTGAGCGACGGCGTTCAGTCGAGCGCGCTCGCTGCATTTTCGATCACCGTGTCCACGCCCACCACCGGGAACAACCCACCGACCATCTCCGGAAACCCAGCGAGCGGGGTGGTGGCAGGATCCCTCTACAGCTTCACGCCGACCGCGTTCGATCCGGAAGGCAAGGCGCTGACGTTCAGCATCCAGAATCAACCGTCCTGGGCCAGTTTCAGCCCTTCCAGCGGCACGCTCGCGGGGACCCCGACTTCCGGCCACGCGGGCGCTTACCCGGACATTGTCATCAGCGTGACCGACGGCATGCAGTCGGCCTCGCTTCCCGCGTTCTCGATCAAAGTCACCGCGCCGCTCAGCATCTCCGGCAGCCCAGCCACTCAGGTCATCGCAGGAAAGAGCTACACATTCCAACCGACCACCAACGCGCCCGGCGGCACCGCCCTGACGTTTTCGATCGAGAACAGACCCGTATGGGCCACGTTCAGTGCCGTCAGCGGCATGCTGTCAGGTACGCCGACGGCCGCTCAGAGTGCCACCTACCCGGACATCGTGCTCAGTGTGAGCGACGGGACTCAATCGGTCGCACTCGCTCCATTCTCAATCAGCGTGGTCGGGCAGCTGACGATTTCTGGCAACCCGGCCACGCAGGTGGTCGCCGGCAAGGGCTACTCGTTCCAGCCGACGACTAATGCGCCACGCGGCACCACTCTGACGTTCTCAATCCAGAACCGGCCCGCATGGGCGACATTCAGCACCGCCAGTGGCCTGCTCTCAGGCACGCCGGCGACCGGCCAGACCGGCACGTACTCGAACATCGCGATCAGTGTCAGTAACGGCACGCAATCCAGTGCTCTGCCGGCATTCTCCATTACGGTGACCAAGGCGACGGATTCCGGGCCGACCATCTCCGGAACTCCCCCGACCTCGGTCAACGCCGGCTCGCCCTACAGTTTCACGCCGACTGCGTCCGATCCGGCTGGCAAGACGCTGACCTTCAGCATCCAGAACAAGCCGTCGTGGGCGAGCTTCAACACGGCCACCGGCGCGCTGACGGGAACGCCCACGGCGGCGAATGCCGGAACCTACGCCAGCATCGTGATCAGCGCGAGCGACGGCAGCGCGAGCGCGTCCCTGGCGCCCTTCACAATCAGCGTGAACAAGGTTTCCAACGGCACCGCCGGGCTCACCTGGACGCCGGTCACCAACAACACCAATGGCTCGGTGCTGACGGATCTGGTCGGATACCGCGTCCACTACGGAACATCCGCAAACGCCATGACCACGGTTGTGGCACTGGCAAATCCCAGCCTGACAACCTATCTGGTGACCAATCTGTCCCCGGGAACCTGGTACTTCGGCCTCACCGCCTATGCCAGCGACGGAACCGAAAGCGCCCTGTCAAACATCGGACAGAAGACGATACCGTAGCGNNAAAGCGACGTCATTGTCCAGCATCTGCACGCGCAGCGGGCCTGCGGGCCCGGTGTCGTTACCCGAGGGACGCACCTGGATGGGGGATTCGAACCGTGCGTAGAAGCCACAGGCCCGCAGTGCCGTGGCGAGTAGCGGATCGCTCGCCCAGATCACGACCTCCGCAGCCTGAGGCTGCTCCTGCGCCAGCTCGACCGCGCACAGGATCATGGCGCGCCAGTCCTCGGACTCGTCCGAATCCAGCCAGCAGTCGGCGATGCGGACCTGCCCGGGCGCGAGCGCGAGCAGGAAGTAGCCGCGCAGGCGGCCTGCCTTTGAAACTGCATACAGCTGCATCGGCACGATTGGACAGGCCAGAAAATAGCGCAACTGGTCGGCATTTCGCTCGGTGACAGTCGCGCCGTGAGTCGGCCGCGGCAGCACGGCGGCGATCTGACCGACCTCATCGCCCCCGAGACGCCGCACCTGCCAGTCGGGATCCCGTGCCGCGGGTGCCGAACGCCTCCAGGTGGCCCGGGCAAGCCGCGGCAGGAGTCTCCACGCCGGACCAGTACCCAGTATCCGCAGCGGAAAGAGCGGCCGTGCGTAGCCGGTTGCCGAGCCCGCAGGGCGAAAACCGATATGCGGCAGAATGCTGCGGGTAACCGGACCCCCGCCGATCGCAATCAGCGCCCCTGCCATCTGGCCGACGTGTTTCATCAGCATGACACCCACGCCCGTGCTAGCGCGCGCCACCCAGTCGATCACGTGAATAATGGTCTCGCGCCGCGTCCCCCATGCACACGTCCCGGGAACGATTCCGGCGTGGGCGATCAGCTCACTGCCGCTCGCGATGACGAAGGAACGCGGCCGCGGCCAGTCGGCACGCGGCTGCCAGTACTTCCAGTGCAGGTGGTCGGGATCAAGATCCATCCCCGCTTCGGCAAACAGTGCGGCGATCGCCGCGGCGTCCGCGGGCGTCGAGGGCCGGGGGACGGGCTTCATCGCTGCCGGCGGGGTGTCAGGCTCGCGAGGCTATGCAGCACAGGTCTCGGCGCCCCCGAATGTGATCGTTGACCGCACCGACATCTATTTGGCTCCGTTGGGGGAAGCTGTGCACTCCTATACTATCCTGAACGCCGTGCCCGGCTGAACTCTCTGTTTCCGGCTATCGCTACGGCAGCGCCTCAAGCCCGCGCCTGGCGGCCCTTGATATAATGGACACCGCATAATCTCGAGGCTCGCGCAGATCCCATGTCCGATAACGTGTCACCCCTCCGGCAGCCGGCGCCCCCGGAAGATACCGCCGCCCTCACGCGTGAGGTGGCCGCTCTCATCGTCGAGGCCCTGAATCTGGATGTGGCCCCGGCCGCGATCGACCCCGACAAGCCCCTGTATGGCGAGGGCCTGGGACTCGATTCAATCGATATTCTGGAAATAGCGCTCGTCGTCTCCAAGCGCTACGGCGTGCAGCTGCGCGCCGACGCTGAGGAAAACGGCGAGATCTTCGGCTCGCTGCGCCGGCTGGTCCAATACATCGGCGCGCACAGGACCCGCTAGGGCGTGTCAACACTGCCGAACCAGCCGTGCAGGCTCCGCCGCAGCCGGCCAAAGTCACGCCTTTGGCCGGCGGAAGCGAAGTCGCCGTCCGCCGAAATCGACTTCCTGCGATTTCGGCCGATGGACTAACATCTGGCCACCTTACCGCTGATCTCCCATTCATCGACCGACGCGGTCATAGCCTACCGCGCCGGGCAGCCGATCCTCGCCGGCCAGTTCCTCGCGGACGTGGCGCGCGTCGCGCCGGCGCTAGGTCCCGGCGCGCACGTACTCAATGCCTGCGCGGATCGCTACCACTTCGCCGTCGGACTCGCCGCCTGTCTCGTGACGGAGAAAATAAGCCTGCTGCCGCCAGCGCACACGCCCGAGGTCGTACGACAGCTGCTGCACTTCGCCGCGGACGTCGTGTGCCTGACGGATGAAGAGGACTGCGATATCGAGCTGCCGCGGGTACCCTACCCCCGGAGCGCCGGACCTGCCGCGACGGCCGCGGGTGCCGTGCCACAGATCGACAGCGCACGCCTTGCCGCGTACGTATTCACATCCGGTTCCACCGGCACACCCGTGGCTCATACAAAGACCTTCGGAAGGCTCGCAGCCTGTGTCCGCGAAGAAGCCCGCCGCCTGGGTCTGGGCGGGACACCCTGCGCGCTCATCGCAACGGTCCCTCCCCAACACATGTATGGGTTCGAATCGAGCGTGTTGCTGGGACTCGTCAACGGCCACGCGTTCTGCGCCGAGCGGCCATTCTATCCAACGGATATAGCAACGACGCTGGCGGGCGCGCCGCGGCCGCGCGTACTGGTGACGACTCCGGTACATCTGCGGGCCCTGCTGGGCTGCGAAA
>PMHN01000295.1:3872-3994 GCA_003156695.1 Gammaproteobacteria bacterium | reverse complement strand
CCGGCGGCAGCGCCAAGATGGAGGGCGCGATCGAGCTCGCCGAGGAAGTCTTCCACGTGCCGGTGCGCTTAGGGGTCCCGCAGGCGGTGCAGGGCCTCTCCGATGTGGTGCGCAATCCGATT
>PMHN01000295.1:1199-3853 GCA_003156695.1 Gammaproteobacteria bacterium | reverse complement strand
TCCTGGTTCCAGGGCAACTTTTGAAGCTGACAGAAGAGAAAACGATTCAACCAACCACTTGTATTTGTGTAAGGAGCGAGAACCATGTTTGAACTGATGGACGCATACAGCCAAAGCGCCGTCATCAAGGTGATCGGTGTAGGGGGAGGCGGCGGCAACGCCGTGGCGCACATGGTCCAGGCCGGCATCGACGGCGTGGAGTTCATGTGCGTCAACACCGACTCACAGGCGCTGAAGCACGCCAAGGTGAAGACGGCGCTGCAGATCGGCTGCANNGATCCGGAAGTCGGCCGCCAGGCGGCGATGGAGGACCGTGACCGCATCGTCGAGCTCGTCGAGGGCTGCGACATGTTGTTCATAACCGCCGGCATGGGCGGCGGCACCGGCACCGGAGCGGCTCCGGTCGTGGCGCAGGTGGCGAAGGAACTCGGCATCCTTACCGTCGCGGTCGTGACCCGGCCGTTCGAAATGGAGGGCAACAAACGCAGCTACGTGGCCGACCACGGTCTTGCGGAGCTGAACAAGTACTGCGACTCGCTCATTACAATTCCTAACCAGAAGCTGTTGACGGTGTTAGGACCGCAGACCACGCTTCTTGATGCGTTCAAGGCGGCCAACCAGGTGTTGCAGGGCGCCGTGCAGGGCATTGCCGAGCTCATCACGCGCCCCGGCCTCATCAACGTGGATTTCGCCGACGTGCGCACCGTGATGGCGGAGACCGGCATGGCGATGATGGGATCGGGCGTGGCGAGCGGTGAAGGCCGGGCGCGTGCCGCGGCGGAAGCGGCGGTTTCCTCTCCGCTCCTCGAAGACATCAACCTGGCCGGCGCACACGGCATCCTCGTCAACGTCACGGCAGGCATGGACCTGTCGATCGGGGAATTCCAGGAGGTCGGGCAGATCGTCAAGCAGTTCGCCTCCGAGGATGCCACCGTGGTGGTTGGAACCGTGATCGATCCGGAGTTGTCGAATCAGGTGCGCGTGACCGTCGTGGCGACGGGCTTGGGGCGGCCGGCTTCGGTTGCGCGTGGCCCGCAGAGCCAGGCGCGCGAGCGCGACAGCCTGTCGGGGCGTGATTCGCGCGACCTGCGAGGAGAGCCCTCGATGCGCGTGGTGCGACGCGGGGCGCCGCTGTCGAACAGCGACTACGCTGCCCTCGACAAGCCCACGGTGCAACGTCAGCGCGCCGTTGGCGATGGCCTGCGACCGGAGGCAGACGCAGAGGATGTGCTGGATATCCCGGCGTTCCTGCGGCGTCAGGCTGATTGATGTGATACGGTAGCGCGCCTTGCTTAGCGCCTGTAGAGGGCCTGGCTTAATGCGGGCCCTCCTACGATAAGCGCACAAGGCGCGCTGTCATCCGCGGATGGCCGCGCACCGGGTACTTAAGGCAAGACAGTATGGTCGGCCAACGCACACTCAAGAACTCGATTCGCGCCACCGGCGTCGGCCTGCATACCGGCAAGAAAGTGTTGATGACGCTGCGGCCCGCAGCCCCCGATGAGGGGATTGTGTTCCGGCGTACCGACACCGCGAACCCGGTGGACATCAGGGCGCATGCCGAGAACGTCGGCGACACCATGCTCGGGACCACGCTCGGTAAGGGCGAGTCGCGTGTCTCCACGGTCGAACATCTGCTGTCGGCATTTGCGGGCCTGGGGATCGACAACGCCATCGTCGAGTTGTCGGCGGCCGAGGTGCCGATCATGGACGGCAGCGCCGGGCCGTTCGTGTTCCTGCTGCAGTCGGCGGGCATCGAGGAGCAGCCGATACCCAAACGCTTCATTCGTGTGAAGAAGCGGCTGCGGGTCGAGGACGGCGACAAGTGGGCGCAGTTCGATCCCTTCGACGGCTTCAAGGTCAACTTCGAGATCGAATTCAACCACCCGATTTTCAAGCGTCGCTCGCAGCGCGCCTCGATGGATTTTTCCACCACCTCGTTCCTCAAGGAAGTGAGTCGCGCGCGCACCTTCGGGTTCATGCGCGATCTGGAGACGCTGCGTGCCCGCAACCTGGCTCTCGGTGGCAGTCTCGACAACGCCATCGTGCTGGATGAGTTTCGCGTGTTGAACGAGGACGGACTGCGTTACGAGGACGAGTTCGTCAAGCACAAGATCCTCGACGCCATCGGGGACCTGTACCTGCTCGGCCACAGCCTGATCGGTGAGTTCAGCGGCCACAAATCCGGACACGCGCTCAACAACAAGCTGCTGCGCACCCTGCTGGCGGATGCCTCGGCCTGGGAAGAGGTCGTATTCGAGCGCTACCAGGACGCGCCGATTTCCTACACCGAGGCGCCGGCGCTGCACCCCCCGGGGGGCTGAGTCCCCCAACGCCGAACGGCCCAGCCTCGCGACAGCGCCGCAGCCGGCCAAAGTCCCGCCTTTGGCCGGCGGAAACGAAGCTGATGTCCGCGAAAATCGCTTCGAAGCGATTTTNNCGCGGCAGTACCCGCACTTCGATGTTGGTGAGCTGTGGTCCCGCGGCGCGCAGATCCGGTTCGACTTCGAGCACCGCGAAACGCAGGCGCGCGGACCAGGCGGGGCTTTCCGCGAAAATGACCAGGATTCCGTGTCGTTCGGTGACGCCGGAAATTCGCGCATGGATTTCGGGGGGCAGGTGCTGCGACAGCCAGGTAAGCCAGTAGTTCTGGC
>PMHN01000295.1:0-1113 GCA_003156695.1 Gammaproteobacteria bacterium | reverse complement strand
ACGCAAAGCCACCGGTCTAAAGCGAGGAGCCATGACAGCGGGGTTGCCAGCATCGTACAGGCTTTTTAAAGCAAAACAGGGCGTGCCACGCTCGGGGGTCTCGTGCCCACCAGTGGTTTAATGAGAACGGGCTGTACGGCATGAATGTCATTTTCCTGTCCCGACGTGAGGGCAAGGCGCGCCGGCTGGACCTGGCCCGCCCGCTTACGTTAAGTGTCATCGCTGCAATTGCGCTCGTCGTGCTGGGTACGGTCTTCGCGCTTGGTTTGCAGCTCGGCCGCGGCAGCCACCAGCGGGCGGTCCTGGGCGAGACGGTACTCTTCGGCAGCGCGCTGGCCGACCAGAAAAAGCAGATCGCGGACCTCAAACAGCAGTTGCAGCTGCGCGTTGACGCCATGGCCATGCGCTTAGGCGAGGTCAACGCGCACGTCATCCGCATCGATGCGCTCGGCAAGCGCCTCACCGAAATGGCGGACATTGACAGCCGCGAGTTCAATTTCGATCGCGATCCCCCGCGCGGCGGACCCGAGGCCGACGGCGAGGGCGTGAGCGCGCAGATTCCCGACCTCACCGTGATGCTGANNGGGGCGTGAGCGCACAGATCCCGGATCTCACCGTTATGCTCACCCAGCTCGAGCAGCGGGTGGACTCACGCGAGTCGCAGTTATCCGCCCTCGAAAACGTGATTCTCGCCCGCGAGCTGAAGGCAGAGATCCACCCCGAGGGCCGCCCGGTTGCCAACGGCTTTATTTCCTCCTATTTCGGCGAGCGCTCGGACCCGTTCGACGGGCGCGAGGCGTTCCACAAGGGGGTGGATTTCGCAGGCGCCGCGGGCTCCAAGGTGGTTGCCGTGGCGGCCGGTGTCGTCACCTGGGCGGGCGAGCGCTCCGGCTTCGGCAAGCTCATCGAGATCAATCACGGTGACGGCTACGTGACCCGTTATGCGCATAACGAGCGCACGCTGGTGAGCGTCGGGGAGACCGTCAAGCGCGGCGAGCCCGTAGCGCTCATGGGCTCAACCGGGCGCTCGACCGGCCCGCACGTGCATTTTGAGATCCGTGAGGGCGACACGGCGATCAACCCACGCTCGTTACTGCCGCCATCGAAGCTTGC
>PMHN01000123.1 GCA_003156695.1 Gammaproteobacteria bacterium | reverse complement strand
GACTTCATGGCGGAGCTGCCGAGCGTCGGCAACTGGGCGTTCCGCCCGCTCGTGCGTTCGATCCAGATCCATCCTGGCAAGCTCTATTCCACGGAATATTTCGCGCAGAATCTGACCGGCTACGACACGATTGCGCAGGCGGTGCCCGATATCTCGCCGTCAAAAGCGGCGGCCTACTTCCACAAGACGGAGTGCTTCTGCTTCACCCCGCAACGCTTCGCAAAGGGTGAATCGCGCACGATGCCGGTGCGCTTCATTGTCGATCCGTCGCTGCCGACCTATCTTGACCGGATCACCCTGTCCTACATGTTCTACGACACTTCAACACACGTCGGTGCAAAGCTGATACCGCCGACGGCCAACAGCAGGAACTGATATGGATCTGGCACATACGCACGACGCCAACAAATACTACATCCCGACGCCGAGTCCCTGGCCGATCGTCGGCGCCGTCGCGCTCTTCAGCATGATGCTCGGCGCCATCTGCTATTTGAACGAATTTAGAGGCGCCTGGTCATTCCTGCCTGGCGCCGCGCTCCTGATATTCATGTTCAGCGGCTGGTTCCACACCGTGATCGGCGAGAGCCAGCACGGCACTTTCAATCTGCAGGTGGATAAGTCATTCCGCATGGGCATGATGTGGTTCATTTTCTCCGAGGTGATGTTCTTCGCGGCGTTCTTCGGCGCGCTGTTCTACGCCCGCGTGCTGTCGGTGCCGTGGCTCGGCGGCCAGGGCGTGAAGGTGTTCAGCAACTTCATCCTTTGGCCGGGCTTCGAAGCGCACTGGCCCACCAACGGTCCGGCGCACGTGGGGGGGATCGACGGCAGCTTCCGCACCATTCCCGCCATTGGCATTCCGGCGCTCAACACGGCGATCCTGCTGACGAGCGGACTCACGGTGACACTGGCGCACCACGCGCTGCGCGCCGGCCAGCGCGGCAAGCTGGCGCTGTTCCTGGCGATGACATTCCTGCTCGGCTTCACCTTCGTCGGCTTCCAGGCACACGAGTACGGCGAGGCCTACCGGCAGCTGGGACTGCGGCTTTCGACCGGCGTTTACGGCTCGACGTTCTTCATGCTCACCGGCTTCCACGGCCTGCACGTGACGATCGGCGCGATCATGCTGCTGGTGATCTGGCTGCGCGTGCTGCGCGGGCACTTCACGCCCACCAAGCACTTTGCGTTCGAGGCGGTCGCCTGGTACTGGCACTTCGTCGACGTGGTGTGGCTCGGCCTGTTTATTTTCGTCTATTGGCTGTAATGGTCGAACCAGCCGCGTGGGCTCCGCCGCAGCCGGCCAAAGTCACGCCTTTGGCCGGCGGAAACGAAACTGATGTCCGCGAAAATCGCTTCCTGCGATTCTCGCCAATGAACTAGCGCGGGGCGGCGCCTTGCAGCGGATGCGGTGAGATGAGTCCGAAGTACCAGGCAATCATCAACAGCGCGAACAACACCAGCGACACCGTGATGCGCACGGTCAGCGCCCGCGCCAGCCGTTGCGAATCCTCAGGACCGCCGCGCGACAGATGAAAGAGCCCCGAGCCGAGGCTCGCGACGATCACCACCAGCGCGCCCACAACCAGAAACCAAACGATGGTGTCCATGGGCGCACAGTGTAACGTGCCGGCGCACGGCCGCGCGGTCCTGGGGCCGCGACCGTGACGGCCGCGCGGCGCGCGTTTGCACCCACGCCGGGCTTCACGGCGCTGGCGCTGCTGCTGTGCGCGCTGTTCGTTCGCCTCGGCGTGTGGCAGTGGCACCGGGGCGTCGAGCGCCAGGAGGAGTGGTCGCGGTTTGCGCGCGGCACGGATACCCTCACGAACCTGGGCGAGCGCTCCCCCATCGAGCTGCCGCTGTATCAGCGCCTGAGCGTCACCGGCACCCTTGATGGCGCGCATCAGTTCCTGCTCGACAACCGCAGTCATCGCGGACTCGCCGGTTACGAGGTCCTCACGCCGCTCAAGCGCGCCGCCGGGCGCACGCTGCTCGTTGATCGCGGCTGGGTGCCGTTCACAGGCTCACGCCGCACGCTGCCGGCGGTGGCGGTGGCGGACAGCACCGCACTCACCCTCACCGGGCGCGCGGCCAATCTGCCCAGCGCCGGGCTTGCCGCGGGCAGGGCGGCCCCCAACCCTTCCGACCCCTGGCCGAAGGTCACGAGTTTTCCGTCCTCGGATGAACTCGCCCATGCGCTGGGGGAAGCTCTCGAGCCGCGCATCCTGTTGCTCGACGCGGCCGCGCCCGAGGGGTACGTGCGCGATTGGGAGCCCCCGGGCATGCCGCCGCTGCGGCATTTCTCTTATGCGATCCAGTGGTGGTGCTTCGCCGCCCTCGTGCTGCTGGTGTGGGGAGTCATGAGCAGGAGAAGCCGCCCGGCATGAACGCTCCCGAGAACATCGCGAGTTCGCGCCGGCTGCGCGCCCGCAACCTGCGCACCCTGGGGGCGCTGGCGGCGCTGTTCCTGCTGCCGCTGGCCGTGGCGTTCTTTGCCTACTACGGGACGTCGTGGCGCCCCGCGGCGCGCGTCAACAACGGCGTTCTCATTACGCCACCGCGGGCGCTGCCGGCGCTGGGGGAGTTTCGCGGGCACTGGTCGCTGGTGTACGTGGGTGACGGTGCCTGCGATGCGGACTGCCGCCAGACGCTGTACGTGATCCGCCAGACGCGCCTCGGGCTCAACAACGACATGACGCGGGTCGCGCGCGTGTTCCTGGTCACCAGCGACTGTTGTGCGCGCGAGTCCCTCGGCCGCGAACACCCGGGCCTTATCG
>PMHN01000206.1 GCA_003156695.1 Gammaproteobacteria bacterium | reverse complement strand
GTAAGGAACGGCGACCAGCGTGCCTCGGGCGCGATCACGTGCGTCAGCCCGATGTCGCCGGTCTCACCGTTGGAGTAGCGGCCGAGAAACTGCCCGAGCGCCCCTTCAATCGCCAGCTGCTGATTGAACGACACCGAGTAATAGGCGGACACCAGGTTCGCGCCCCCGTAAGCGCCGGCGAACAGGCCCAGCTCGAAGCGATGGTCCGTAAAGCCCGCCCGGTCGCCGAGGTCGAAAGTAAAGGGCACACCGTCCGCCCGCACCATCAGCAGCATGTCACGTTGTGAGGCCCAGCCCTCGACACCGCGCTCAGTGCGCACCTTGAACCAGTCGGTGCGGCGGAACAGCACGTCCACGCTCTCATCGCGAGCCACTACGTGGAACACGGGAAAGCCCCGCCCGGGTCCGGTGTGCAACTCCAGATAAGGCTGCTTCACGAACAACTGCAGGTAGTCGCGCGCCGCACTCAGCCCCGGGATGGCGAGTAGCGAAATCAGAATGGCGCCCGCGAGGCCGAGGCGACGCGCGCGCCTGCTCAGGAGCCGCTCAATTGGCTGCCGCCGCGGTGAACGGATCGTTGAAGTACTGTGCGCCAATATCCAGCCATTCTGACAGCAGCCGAAGCTCCGCGATGTTCAGCCAGCCCGCATGCGTGCTTCCCGAGGCGCTCGCGAAACGGCCCAGGAACGCCGTCGACAGGCCGCCGTCGTTGGCGCTGCCCGCAGTCAGGTAGGGGCCGTAGGTCGTCGTGACCGGCTGCCCCGTGGGCCCCATCATAACGACGTTGTGGGGGAAGAGCAGCTGCTGATACGAGGTGAACTGCGGCGGCACGTTGGACGCGAAGCTCGTGAGGTCGAGATTTCCCGCCGGCGTCTGTGCCGTGCCCGCGGCGTTCACCGGGTTGTGGCAGCCGGCCTGCGAGCAGGTGTCGCTCTGGGTCGGCGTGACGGGATCGGGGCGCACCGCATCCCAGATCGGCTGAATGATCGTCGGGTAGTTGATGACGACGCGGCAGTTCGATGACCAGGACGTCTGGCACAGCGCGCTGGTGGGCGGATCCGGGACGGTGTAAGTGGCGCCCGCGTAGGCGTACGTAATCGGCGTGCCCGGCGTTGCGAGCGCCGGATCCGTCCAGACGTCCGTGTATAGCACGTTGACACTGGGAATCATCTGGCAGGCCGGGTTGTCGTCGGAGCAGGTCGCCTCCCAGCGCGCCTCCGCCATGGTGTCACCGGCGTTCTGCGGCAGGAAGGCGAGCGGACCCGAAGCATAGGTGTTGGGGAAAGGCACGCCCACTGCGGGGGCGCCCGCCCATGCGGAGGCGAACGTTCCGGAGCGGCCGTGGGAGAAGCCGGGCTGGACCGGCTGTTGGGCGGCCGGCACGTGGCAGCCGTTGCACGAGACTACCTCGCCGGGTTTCACCTGCAGCCACACACCCTGGTCGGGGCGGTAGCGCCGTGCGTTCGCATCCAGCAGGCTCACCTCGAAGGCGACATCGGCCGGCACTTGGATGCGCACCGAGCCGTCGGGCTCGATGGGGGCGTAGCCGAGGATCTGCCGCATGAAGTTACCCTCGCCGAACTCCGCGCTGGTGAGCTTCAGCACCGTCTTGTCCGGGATGGACACCGCCATGACCAGGCGGATGAAGCGCGGCTGCTGGCTGCCCGCGGGGGTCAGCCCCGGGTTGGCGACTGTGGCGATGTTCGGGTTTGCCGTGTCCACGCCGTCGATGTCATAGACACTCCTTATATCTATGACGCCTACGCCCGCGCTGACCAGGCCCTGGTCGAGGTCAACCCCCTGGTCGAGAATGATGTTCTGCAGCGGCCGCGGCTGCGTCGCCACGATGTCCGTCACCATCACGCCCTCAACCGGCTGCATCACCGGCAGCAGGGTGTTCTGCGAGGGATCGAACATCCACACGCTGTAGAGCGGCGGGGCCACCACCGGGTTGGCCGCGGCGAGCGTGGTCGAATCGCACGGCACGATCGTGGGCGGCGTCTGCGTCTCGTCCATCAGCCGGCACTGCGTCCAGCTGACCAGAATCCGGTTGGTGCCATCCCACAGCGGATCGGCGGAGTTGAAGCGCCCGCCGGGAGAGGGCCCCGGAATCGTGACCACGTTGATGGTCGTGGCCACGGTTTGGCCAGGTCCCTTGAGGTTGGTGTTGCTCGCGGGGAACGGCTCGGTGTTCTCCACGTACTGTACGCCGTTCACCATCACCAGCTCGCCGCCGAAGTCGACATCGGTGTACTGGCGCAGCAGTGTGAGAATGCTCCCGTTCTGCATCTCACGCGGGTGCACGAACTCCACCACCGTGCCGTTGGTGCCCGTCAGGTGGCTATTGGCTCCGTAATAGAGTTGCAGATCGGTGCCGTCGGGGTTCGCGGAGTACAGCGACATGGCGTCATGCCCCGGGCCGTTGTCCCAGCGGCTCCACAGTACTCGGCCGCTCATCAGCACGGTCGCATCGCGGTCGTGGCTCGCGTTGAAGGAAATCTGGTGGATCTGGGTGCCGTCGTCGTTCATGACTTCGAGCACGAAGTTGTCCTCGGCCTGCGCCTCGTCGAGGGCGCTGAACTGCGGCTCCTGCACGTTGAGCAGCACGCCCTGCGATTGATCCTGGCGCGTGGTGGAAAACACGATGCGCCCGTCGGGCAGGTAGTGCGGCGACACGTCCTGCACCGTGGGCGGGTCGGGATCGTTGGCGGGCAGGATGACCGGCGCCAGCGTGTCGGTTGCGATGACGTACTGCCAGATGCGCCACGATGGCGGCTTCATGGG
>PMHN01000297.1 GCA_003156695.1 Gammaproteobacteria bacterium | reverse complement strand
GCGCGCGTGCTCGGCGGCGAACCCATAGAGAGCCAGCGCCGTATCACGCACCGACGCAGCGAGCGGCGCGCCTATGAGCCGGGCCACCTCATCGAAGCTGATGTTCTCGTCATGGGCGCCGATCGCGGCCTTGGTGGCGGGCGTGAACAAGGGCTGTGGCAGCGCCTGCGCGAGCTTAAGTCCCGCCGGCAGGCTGATGCCGCACACGCTGCCGTGTGCCTGGTAGTCCTTCCATCCCGAACCGATGAGATAGCCGCGTACCACGGCCTCGACAGGCAGCGCCCGCAGGCGCCGCACGATCACGGCACGGCCCTCGAGAACGGCGCGCTCATCGGCATTACGCACCACGCCCGCCAGCTCCCGGCCAGTGAGGTGGTTGGGTACCAGGTGTCGCGTCTGACCAAACCAGAAGTTGGAAATGCCGTTGAGCACCCGGCCCTTGTCCGGTATCGGGTCGGGCAGCACGACATCGAAGGCCGACAGGCGATCGGTCGTGACGATGAGCATGGTGTCCGCATCGACTGCGTACAGGTCGCGCACCTTGCCCTCGTGGATTTTTGCCAAACCGGAGAGTTCGGTGCGGTAAAGGCTGGGTGCCGGCATGCGCTTGGTACTATAGCTTCCCATGGCGTTGGGGATGAAATGGGTCGGCAAAGCCCTCGGCGCTTTGCTGGGCGCGATTGCCGCGGGGCCGATCGGAGCGGCGGTTGGCCTGCTGCTGGGTCACCAGTTCGACTCCCAGACTGACGACGAGGCGCTGCCCCCCGGGGAGGTTGCGGGCGTTGGTCAGCGCTTCTTCCGCGCGACTTTCCGTGTGATGGGCTATCTCGCCAAAGCGGATGGGCGGGTGACGGAACTGGAGATTGCCGCCGCCCGCGAGGTGATGGCGGAGCTGCGTCTCGCGCCCGGTCAGGTGCAGGAGGCGATCGCTTGCTTCACCGAGGGCAAGCGGTCCCACTTCAACATCGGCACCGAGCTTGCCGGTCTCTACCAGGCGTGCCGCGGGCGGCCGGACCTGATCCGGGTGTTTCTCGAGATCCAAGTGCGCGCCGCGCTCGCCGGCAACAACCTGGAGGGACCGGTGCGGCCGCTCATGAACCGCGTGGCTGCGACCTTGCGGGTCTCGCCGTTTGAGCTGGCGCAGATCGAGGCCGTGCTGCGCATCCAGCGCGGCAGCTTCCGCGCCGCCGGCGCACGCACCGAGAGCGTTGCGGCCCGCGGCGCCGAACTCTCCCTCGCGTACCAGGTGCTCGAAACCGCGCCGGCCGCCAGCGACGATGAGATCATCAAGGCCTACCGCCGGCAGCTGAGCCGCCATCATCCCGACAAGCTCAAGGCCAACGGGCTGCCCGAATCCATGCTGGCCCACGCCAAGCAGCGCACGCAGCAGATCATCGAGGCCTACGAGCTGATCCGCGAACGGCGTGGGATGACCTGAGTCAGGCGCGCGCCGCCCACTCCTCGATGATGGCCTGGATCGCGCGCACGCCGTCGGTGAGCGCTGCGGGCCCGGGCTGCAGGATGAGCGAGGATTTGATCTCGCGCACGAAGCCGGCGCGCACCGCCGGTACACCCTCCCAGCCGGGACGTGCGGCGACCGCCGCCGGCTGGAATTTCTTGCCGCACCAGGAGCCGAGCACAATGTCCGGTGAGCGGCGCGGCACCTCCAGCGGGTCGGCGATGATGCGATTGCGCCCCAGCGCCTCGCGCGCGAGTTCGGGAAAACAGTCCTCGCCCCCGGCCGACTGCACCAACTCCGACACCCAGTGGATGCCGCTGATCATGGGTGTGTCCCACTCCTCGAAATACACCCGCGGATGTCGCACGAGGCTTGCGGCCCGCGCGCGCACTTGCGCCAGTCCCGCTTCGAGTGCGTCCGCGAGCGCGCGCGCCTTCGCTTCGCAGCCGATCATGCCGCCAAGCGTGCGGATCATGCGCAGGATGTCGGCGACGCTGCGGTGGTTGAAGACGTGGACTTCGAGGCCGGCGCGGATGAGTTGCGCGGCAATGTCGGCCTGCAGATCAGAGAATCCGAGCACCAGGTCGGGTTTGAGTGCGAGGATGCGCGCGATCTTGGCGCTGGTGAACGCCGAAACCCGCGGTTTCTCGCGCCGGGCGCGCGCTGGGCGCACGGTGAACCCCGAGATACCGACGATGCGCCAGTCCTCGCCCATGAGGTACAGCGTTTCGGTTGTTTCCTCCGTCAGGCACACGAGGCGCTGCGGGAACTGCGAATTTCGGGACATCGGCCCACCGCGTTGACGGGGCGCACTGTATCCTTAAGGGATGTGGGTGCGCATCTGGGCTTTCCTCGACTGGTGTTTTTTCGGCCCGGCCTCCATGCGTGTCGGTCTTGCCGGGGCGGCGCTGCGCGTGCTGCGCTACCCGTACGCGGTGGTGCGGGACCTGTTGCGCGGCGAGATCAACCTGCGCGCCATGGGGCTGGTGTACACCACGCTCCTGTCGCTGATCCCGCTGCTCGCCTTCAGCTTCGCAATCCTGAAGCTCTTCGGCGGCCACCGCGACCTTGAGCCGATTGTGTACGAATTCTTCCGCCCCGTGGGCGGGGCGGCGGCGAGCGAACTCACCACGCGGGTGGTGCAGTTTGCCAATCACGTCAGCAGCGGCATCGTCGGCTCGCTGGGCTTCGCGCTGCTCGCCTGGACGCTGGTGGGCACCATCAAGAAGGTCGAGGACAGTTTCAACTTCGTGTGGCACGTGGAGCAGCCGCGCAGCTTTGCGCGGCGGATCGCCGAGTACACCACGCTGCTGATCGCAGGTCCGGTGCTGCTGGTGGGCTTCATCAGCCTGTCGCACTCTGCGTTCGGCAGCGCCCCGGTGCAGGAGGTGGCGCGCTGGCCGCTGCTGCAGCACCTGCGCGGCACCGGCATCGTGCTGGCGCCCTACGTGATGGTGACGGCGTTTTTCACCGCCGCGTACATGATGATCCCCAACACGCGCGTGCACTGGCGCGCGGCGCTGACCGGCGCAATCGTGGGCGGGGTGCTGTGGGCCGCGGTTGGCAAGATGTTCACCGCCTTTGTGGTTTACTCCACCCGCCTCACCATCGTGTACGCGGGGTTTGCGTTCGTGGTGGCGGCGCTGCTGTGGACCTACTTTGGGTGGCTGATCCTGCTCGCCGGGGCGCAGCTGTCCTTTTACGTGCAGAACCCGACTTATCTGCGCCTGGGGTTGCAGCAGCTGCGTCTTTCGAGTGTGGAACTCGAGCAGCTCTCGCTGAAGCTCATGTACTTCGTGGGCCGCGCACATGTGGCGGGCGGTCGGCGCTGGACGGTTAACCGGCTGGCTACCGAGCTTGGGCTGCCGGGTATCGCCGTGGCGCAGATGGCGAGCACGCTCGAGCGGGCGGGCCTGGTGATAGTGACCGAGTATGACGAGCTGGTGCCGGCGCGCGACATCAGCCGCATCGGCGTTTACGAGATACTCGAGATCGCGCGCAACCAGCGCAGCGGCCACGTCGCGCCCCGCAACGTACAGATCCCGCCGGTGGACCGTATCCTCACGAGCCTCGATGATGCGCGTCGCAAGGCTTGCGGCGAGCTGACGCTACGGGAGCTGGTGGACGAGGCGCCGCTCGCGGCGCTGCAGTTCACTCACCGGCAATTGTCATCTCGCTGAGCAGCACCGAGCCGCAGCGGATACCGCCGCGCGTATCGACGTCGCTGCCGAGCGCGACGATGTCCCGGTACATGGGCTTGAGGTTCCCCGCGATCGTGATCTCGTGGACCGGGTAGGCGATGGCGCCGTTCTCCACCCAGAAGCCGCTCGCACCGCGCGAGTAATCGCCGGTCACACCGTTGACGCCCTGGCCCATGAGTTCGGTCACCAGCACGCCGGTGCCGAGGCGCCGCAGGAATGCCTGCCACTCGAGGCCGCCATCACGAGCGCTCACCAGCAGGTTGTGCAGGCCGCCGGCGTTGCCGGTGGTCTTGAGTCCCAGGCGGCGGGCGGAGTAGCTGCCGAGCACATACCCGCCGACCACCCCGTTGCTGACGAGCTCCCGGTCGCGCGTTGCCGCCCCTTCCTGGTCGAAAGGACTGCTGGCAAGAGCCTTCATGATGTGCGGCCGCTCCTGCATCTGCAGGAATGCCGGAAAAACCTGCTCGCCGGCGGCGTTCAGGAGAAACGACGACTTGCGATACTGGCTCGGACCGCTGATCGCACCGATGAAGTGTCCGAACAGGCCGCGCGCGAGATCGGAGGAGAAGGCCACGGGGGTCTTGCGGGTGGTGAGCCGGCGAGCGCCCAGGCGCGCAAGCGCGCGCTCGCCGGCGATGCGGCCGACGGCCGCCACGTCCTGCAGGTCCTGCGGGTCACGCGCGACGCTGTACCAGTAGTCGCGCTGCATGTCCTCGCCGGCCTGGGCGATGAGCGACGCGCTCACCGAGTGGCTGGTGGAGGAGTAGCCGGCGAGAAAGCCGAGCGAGTTGCCGTAGACGCCGGAGTGGCGCTGCGTGCCCACGGATGCGCCTTCGGAGTTTGCGATGCGCGCATCCACGGCAAGGCCCGCCGCCTCGCATTCCCTGGCGAGCTCGATCGCCCGCTCGGGCGGCAGGTCCCAGGCGTGATCAAGATCGAGGTCCGGGATTTCGCGCGCCAACGCTTCCGGCTCGATGATTCCCGCGAACGGGTCCTCGGCGGTGTAGCGGGCGATTGCGCAGGCTTTCTCCACGGTTTCGCGCACCGCGGCGGTTCCCAGGTCGGCGGTGCTCGCCGAGCCCTTGCGCTTGCCGAAGTAGACGGTCACTCCCAGACCCCGGTCACGCTGGTACTCGACGGTGTCCACTTCCCCCAGGCGCACGCTCACCGACAGGCCCTGGGAGACGGAGGCATCGGCTTCGGCCGCGGAGGCGCCGTGGCGGCGCGCTTGCGCGAGTGCCAGGCTTGTGATGTCTTGCAGTTGCGCGATGGCGGGGGGTGTGGCGGCCGTTTGCATCAGGTTAAATTGTAGCCTACCAACGCGGGAGCCACGTGACGCCTCCATCAAACGACGACCCGCCGGACGCCGGGCAGCCAGAAGAGCGCCCGAGCAAGAGCGCACGCAAGCGTGCCGCGCACGCCGTCCAGGACCTGGGCGAGGAGCTCATACGGCTGCGGGCCGCTGAGCTCGACGCGCTCCAGCTCCCGGAGAGTCTGCTGGATGCCATCCGCGAGGCGCGCCGTATCAGCAGCCGCGGCGGGCTCGCACGCCAGCGCCAGTTCATCGGCAAACTCATGCGCGATGTCGATCCCGCGCCGATTCGCGCGGCGCTCGATGCGCGTCATGCCATCGATGCGCAGGAGACCGAGCGCTTCAAGCGCATCGAGAACTGGCGTGAGCGGCTGATCACGCAGGGCGCGCCGGCACTCCTGGAACTGCAACACTGGCGCCCGGACATCGATGCGGCTGAATGGGCGCAGCGCGTGCATGCAGCGCACGCCGAGCGCGAGCGCTCAGGCGTCAGCGGCGTGGCTGCAAAGGAGCTGTTTCGCGCTTTACGCGCGTTGTTCGCTACAATGTCGTGATGAACGCGCTCGTCGGCATCATCATGGGCTCCGCTTCCGACTGGGAGACGATGCAGTCCGCCGCCGCGCAGTTGGATAAGCTCGGCGTGGCGTACGAGGTGCGCGTCGTGTCTGCGCACCGCACACCGGATCTGTTGTTCGAGTACGCCTCCGGAGCGCGCGCCCGCGGGCTCGAGGTGCTGATCGCCGGCGCCGGCGGGGCTGCGCACCTTCCCGGCATGACGGCCGCGAAGACCATGCTGCCGGTGCTCGGCGTGCCGGTGCAGTCGAAGACCCTCGGCGGTCTTGATTCACTCCTGTCCATCGTGCAGATGCCCGCCGGGGTGCCGGTGGCGACGTTCGCGATTGGGGCGGCGGGCGCGGCCAATGCGGCGCTGTGCGCGGCCGCGATCCTCGCCATCAAGTACCCGGCTATCGCGACCGCGCTCGAGGCCTTTCGCTCGGCCCAGACGGCAGGCGTACTCGGCAATCCCGATCCGCGCGCGAACCCGCGCACATGACCGTCGGGATCGTGGGCGCCGGCCAGCTCGGCCGCATGCTCGCTTTGGCGGGCTANNGACGCGCCGGCCGGGCGTGTTGCGCCGCTCCTGCACGGCGCCTTCACGGACCGGCGCCTCCTCGCGCGCCTCGGGCGCCAGTGCGAGGTGGTCACCTTCGACTGGGAGAACGTCCCGGTGACGAGCCTGCGCGCGATCACGCGTACGCACCGCGCGCGCATCTCACCACCCATCGCAGCCCTTGCCACCGGTCAGGACCGGGTGGCCGAGAAGCGCCTGTTCGAGCGCCTGGGTGTTCCCACGACGCGCTGGCGCGCCGTGAGTTCCCGCGCGCAACTCGAGCGTGCCATCGGCGCGCTGGGGCTGCCGGGCGTGCTCAAGACGCGGCGCTTCGGTTACGACGGCAAAGGCCAGGCGGTCCTGCGTGTCGCCGCGGACGCCGAGCGCGCCTGGCGCGCGCTCGGCAGGCTGCCGCTGTTGTTCGAGGAATGGGTGCCGTTTGACTGCGAGGTGTCGATCATCGGCGCACGCAGCACGACCGGTGAGGTTGCGATCTACCCGCTGTGCGGCAACGTTCATGGCGCCGGCGTTTTGCGCCTCACCTGCGCCCCCTTCGGACCTTCCCGCTGGCAGCGCCTGGCGGCGCGCTATCTGACACGCCTGCTCACGCACTTCCGCTACACCGGCATCCTGACGGTCGAATTCTTCGTGCGTGACGGGCGGCTCATCGCCAACGAGATGGCGCCGCGCGTGCACAACTCCGGGCACTGGACCATCGAGGGCGCGGCCACCAGCCAGTTCGAAAATCACCTGCGCGCGATCCTCGGGCTGCCGCTGGGCGCGACCCGCGCGCTCGGCCATAGTGCCATGATCAACCTCATCGGGCAGATGCCGGCACTGCGCGACGCCCTGGCGGTTGAAGGGGTGCACCTGCATGACTACGGCAAGCGCCCGCG
>PMHN01000379.1 GCA_003156695.1 Gammaproteobacteria bacterium | reverse complement strand
GGCGAGCAGGCGGTGCTGTGCGGTGGGACGACCGAGCTGGTCGTCAAGGGCTTCGAGACCCTGGTCGAGGCGGGTTATCAGCCCGAGGTCGCCTACTACGAATGCCTGCACGAGCTGAAGCTCATCGTCGACCTGCTGCACGAAGGCGGGCTCGCGAAGATGCACCAGTTCATCAGCGAAACGGCCAAGTACGGGGATCTGACGCGTGGGCCGCGCATCGTGAACGAGCGCGTCAAGAACGAGATGCGCAAGGTGCTCAAGGAAGTGCAGAGCGGACGCTTCGCACGGCAGTGGATCCGCGAGAACGCCGAGGGGCGCGGCACCTACGAGCGGCTCCTCAAGGAGGACACCAACCGGCAGATCGAGAAAGTGGGCGCGACCTTACGCGCGCGCATGCCGTGGCTCACGGAAAGCCCGCGCAAGGGAGCCCGCCCATGAGCGTCAATCCTGATCGGGTGCTGATCTTCGATACCACGCTGCGCGACGGGGAGCAGTCCCCGGGATGCAGCATGACGGCGCCGGAGAAGCTGCGGGTCGCGCGGGCGCTCGCCGAACTCGGTGTGGATGTCATCGAGGCGGGATTTCCCGCCGCCTCGCGCGGGGACTTCGACTGCGTGGCGGCCGTGGCGCGCGAAGTGCACGGCCCGATCATCTGCGCACTGGCGCGCTGCACCTCCGAAGACATCGACGCCGCCGCGCGGGCGCTGTCCGAGGCCCCGCGCCACCGCATCCACGTGTTCCTCGCCACAAGCGCGATCCACCGTCAGTACAAGCTCAACATGGCGCAGGAAGAGATCCTGCGGGTGACCGCGACCGGGGTCGCCCGCGCGCGCGCGCTGTGCGAGGACGTGGAGTTTTCTGCCGAGGACGCCTCGCGCACGGAACTGGAGTTCCTCGCGCAGGTGCTCGAGGTGGCGATCAGTGCGGGCGCAACCACGGTGAACATTCCCGACACGGTGGGCTACACCGTGCCGGATGAGTTCGCGGAGTTGTTTCGTTACCTGCGCAAGAACGTGCGCGGCATCGAGAAGGTGCGGCTTTCGGTGCACTGCCACGACGACTTAGGGATGGCAGTGGCCAACAGCCTGACCGCGGTGGTCGCCGGCGCCCGGCAGATCGAGTGCACCATCAATGGCATCGGCGAGCGGGCCGGCAACTGCTCGCTCGAGGAAGTGGTGATGGCGCTCAAGACACGCGCCGCATTCTTCAACGTCAGCACTGGCATTCAAACCACACGCCTCTATCCAACCTCGCGGCTCGTCTCAAGCATCACCGGCATGCCCATTCCGCGTAACAAAGCGGTGGTCGGGGAAAATGCCTTTGCGCATGAAAGCGGCATCCACCAGCACGGCATGCTCAGGCACCATTCCACCTACGAGATCATGCGGCCCGAGGAAGTGGGGCTCTCCCGCACACACCTGGTGCTCGGCAAGCACAGCGGCCGGCACGCCTTCCGCGAACGGGTCCAGGCCCTCGGGTTCGAGCTCGAGGAAGGGGAGCTCAACCGTGTCTTCGAGGAGTTCAAGGCGCTCGCAGACAGGAAAAAAGAGCTCTTCGATGGCGATATCGAGGCGCTGGTGCTGCGCGCCGAAGGCTCGGCCAGCGGCCCCTGGAGCCTCGTGGATCTGACCACTGAAGCGCACAGCGGCGGGATCGCGCGTGCAGTGGTGCGCCTTGCGCACGCTGACGGACGCACCGCCGAGCAGGCCGCCAGCGGCGACGGTCCGGTGGACGCGGCATTCAAGGCGATCGAGGCCGCGACCGGCATCGCCGTGGTGCTGCGCAAGTTCGAGGTCCACGCGGTTTCCGAGGGTGAGGACGCCCAGGGCGAGGCGCGCGTGTACGTGGAGTACAATCAGAAAATCTATCGGGGCGCGAGCGTGAGCACCAATATCGTCGAGTCGGGCACGCGGGCGTTCCTCGAGGTAATCAACCGGATCGAGCAGGCGCACGAGGGCGTGCGTTCCCGCAAGGAGCGCGCGGCCGCCCTGCCCGCTTAAGGAGTCTCCATGCCCATTCCCGCCACCAAGTTCATCTGGTTCAACGGCAAGCTGGTGCCCTGGGAGAAGGCCACCGTGCACGTGCTCGCGCACGCCCTGCACTACGGCTCGTCGGTATTCGAAGGAGTGCGCGCCTATGAGACTCCGCGGGGAGTCGCGATTTTTCGTCTCAAGGATCACACGCGGCGCCTGTACGACTCGGCGAAGATCTATCGCATCAACATCCCGTTCTCCGCCGAGCAGGTGAACGATGCCTGCCGGCAGGTGATCTCCTCCAACGGGCTGACGCGCGGGGCGTATCTGCGGCCGGTCGTGTTCCGCGGCTACGGCGAGATCGGCGTGACTCCCAAGATCGAACCGCCGACGGATGTCGCCATCGCGGCCTGGGAATGGGCCAAGTACCTGGGGGCCGAGGCCGAGGAAGCCGGGGTGGACGCCTGCGTGTCCTCCTGGCAGCGCATGGCGCCCAACACGCTGCCGGCGCTCGCCAAGGCTGGTGGCAACTACCTCTCGAGCCAGCTCATCGGCGCCGAGGCGCGCCGGCTCGGATTCGCGGAAGGCATCGGGCTGTCGACCGATGGCACCTTGAGCGAAGGCTCCGGAGAGAACCTGTTTCTCGTCAAGGATGGGGTGTTGCTCACGCCCGCGCTCGCGCATTCGGCGCTCGCCGGTCTCACCCGCGACACCATCATGCGGCTCGCACGCGAGCGCGGCATCGAGGTGAAGGAATGCGCTCTGCCGCGCGAGATGCTGTACCTGTGCGACGAGGCGTTCTTCACGGGCACGGCAGTGGAAGTCACCCCCATCCGCTCGGTCGATCGGCTGCCCGTCGGTAACGGCAAGCGTGGCCCGATCACCGAAGCGCTGCAGGGCGCGTTCTTTGGCCTGTTCTCGGGCAAGACCGCCGACAAGTGGGGCTGGCTCGACTACGTGGATATGGCGGCGCCGCGCGCGGCAGCTGCCGGTTGAATGGCAGCCGCACCGCAGACCCTGTTCGAGAAAGTCTGGCAGGCTCACGAGGTGAGCCCCGAGAGTGCCGCCACGCCGGCGGTGCTCTACATTGATCTGCACCTGATCCATGAGGTCACTTCCCCGCAGGCGTTTGCGCTGCTGCGCGAACGCGGCCTGCCGGTGCGGCGCCCGCTGCGCACGCTCGCCACCATGGATCATTCAACCCCGACGCTGACCGCGCAGGTGTTCGGCGACGCACCCATTGTCATCGATTCCGCCGCGCGCCAGGTGCGCACGCTCGAGACGAATTGCAGCGAGTTTGGCGTCGAGCTGCTGGGCCTCAGACACGCACAGCGCGGCATCGTGCACGTCATAGGGCCTGAGCTGGGACTCACGCAGCCGGGCAAGACCATCGTCTGCGGCGACAGCCACACCTCNNGCAAGACCATCGTCTGCGGCGATAGTCACACCAGCACCCACGGCGCGCTCGGCGCGCTCGCCTTTGGCATCGGCACCACCGAGGTCGCGCATGTGCTGGCGACGCAGTGCCTGTTGCAGCGCAAGCCCGGCACGCTCGCCGTCAACGTGCACGGCCAGTTACGCCCTGGCGTCACGGCCAAGGACCTGATCCTCGCGATCATCGGGCAACTGGGCATCGCCGGCGGCACGGGGCACGTGATTGAGTACCGCGGCGAGACCATTCGCGCGCTGGGCATGGATGAGCGCATGACGGTTTGCAACATGTCCATCGAGGCGGGCGCGCGCGCCGNNACGAGACCACCTTCGCCTACGTCGCCGCCCGGCCGCGCGCACCGCAGGGAGCCGCCTTCGAACGGGCCGTCGATGCCTGGCGGAGGTTACCGACCGATGCCGGCGCGCGCTTTGACCGCGAGATGGACATCGACGCGCAGACCATCGAACCGATGATCACCTACGG
>PMHN01000380.1:10376-13933 GCA_003156695.1 Gammaproteobacteria bacterium | reverse complement strand
CGCCGCCCGCGCCGCCGACGGCCATTCCCCGGTACGCCTGCTGTTCGTCGGCTGGCTGGAGCGCGATAAGGGCATCTTCGAGCTGCTCGAGGCGGCGCGGCTGCTGGTGAGCAGCGGGCGGAGCTTCGTGCTGGATGTCGCCGGCGACGGCAGCGTCGCAGCGGAGGCGCGCGCCACGATTGCGCGGCACGGACTGGGTGAAGTCGTGCGGCTGCGCGGCTGGCTGGGCGATGCCGAGCTCGAGGAGGCGCTGCGTGAGTCCGACGTACTGGTGCTAGCGTCATGGGCCGAAGGTCTCCCGAACGCGATGGTGGAGGGCATGGCGGCGCGGCTCGCGGTAGTGGTGACCCGTGTTGGGGCTATTCCTGAAGTGGTGACCCACCGTTGCAGTGCCATGCTGGTGGAGCCCCGCAACCCCGAGTCTCTCGCCGCAGCCCTCGCCGCGGTCCTCGACGACCCGCAGCTGCGCCAGGAGATCGCGGCGGAGGGCTTCCGGATCGCGGCACGCGATTTCGAAGTGGAGCATGCCGTCGATCGCCTCGTCGAACTGATCAGCAATGCTGTGGCGGCCGGGCGCGGTCGGCTCACCGGGCGCGCGCTATAGCGCACGCCATGGCGNNTGGATTCTGGCAAAAGGGCCGTGCAGGAATTCTGGGACAGGGCTGCCTGTGGGGAGGAGCTCTACCTCGCGAATCAGCAGCGCGAGGGTTACAGCGCGCAGGCACGCCGCCGCTACGAGCTCGAGCCACTAATCGCGGAGTTCGCCGAATTCGAGGCGGCTGCGGGCCAGCGGGTGCTCGAGATCGGCGTCGGTCTCGGGGCTGATCACCAGCGGTACGCGGAAGCGGGCGCGCGACTCTCGGGCATTGATCTCACCGAACGCGCCGTGGCGCACACGCGCCGCAGGCTCGGGCTGTTCGGCCTCGACTCGGCTCTCTCGGCCGGTGATGCAGAGCATCTCGGCTTTCCCGCCGATGAGTTCGATAGCGTCTACTCGTGGGGAGTGCTGCATCATTCGCCGGATACGGCGCGGGCCGTCGCGGAAGTGCACAGGGTGCTGCGCCCCGGTGGCGTGGCGCGGGTCATGATCTACCACAAGTGGAGCCTGGTCGGGTACATGCTCTGGGCGCGCTATGCGCTGCTGCGCCTGCGGCCCTGGATGTCGCTCCGGCAGGTGTACGCCCGGTATCTGGAGAGCCCCGGGACCAAGGCTTACTNNGCCGAGGCGCGGCGCATGTTCGCGGCTTTCAGCTCGGTCGAGATCCGGACCTGTCTGACACATGCCGACCTGCTCGAATCCGCGGCCGGGCAGCGCCACCGCACGGCCATGCTGAGCGTTGCGCGGGCGATCTGGCCGCGGCGATTGCTGCGGCGGTGCGCCGCCTCGCACGGTCTGTTCATGCTGATTCGCGCGGTGAAATGATGCGCCCGGAGCAGCGCGCCTGATCCTCGAGCACCTGAGGCTGCTCGCCTGTCCCGGCTGCGGCAGCGCACTGCGCTGCGCGCGTGGCATNNGCGGCCTGCGGCCGCGAGTTTCCCGTCATCAGCGGCATTCCACGGTTTGTGCCCCGGGAGAACTACGCATCGGGCTTCGGGCTCGAGTGGACCCGGCACGCGCGTACGCAATACGACAGCTACAGCGGGCTCAAGGTCTCTGAGCAGAGATTCTTCTCCCAGACCGGCTGGCCGCGCGATCTGCGGGGTGAGATCGTCCTGGAGGTCGGCAGCGGCTCGGGGCGTTTTACCGAGCAGGCGGCCAACACCGGTGCCACCGTGGTCTCGCTCGACTACAGTTATGCGGTGGAGGCGAATCACGCTTCCAACGGCGGGCGGTCCAACGTGCTCATCGTGCAGGCAGACGTGTTCGCCATGCCGTTTCGCGCCGGGGCATTCAACCGCGTGTTCTGCTTCGGGATGCTGCAGCACACGCCCGATCCCGCCCGGGCCTTCGCGGCGCTGCCCCGGGTACTGCGCCCGGGCGGCGCACTGTGTGTCGACATCTACAAGGCAACGCTCATCCGTGCCCTGCTGCACACCAAATACTACGTGCGGCCCTTCACCCGCAAAATGAATCCCGAGCGGCTCTATCGTGGGGTCCGCGCCTGGGTGGACTTCATGTGGCCGCTGGCCTCGCTCATCCGGGGTGTGCCCAGGGGCTACGCGGTCAACTGGCGCCTGCTGGTCGCCGACTACAGCTTCCTCGGACTCAAGGGCGACATGCTGAAGGAATGGTCGTATCTCGATACTTTCGACATGCTCGCGCCGCGCTACGATCGCCCGGCGCGAATCGGCACGATCAGGAGTTGGGCGCGGCAGGCGGGCCTGCAGGCGGTGACGGCCGAGTACACGGCGCATGGTGTGGTGCTGCGGGCGACTGCACCGTCGCCGGCTGAGGTCGCGGCCGAAGGCCGTTGAGCAGCGTATGTGCGGCATCGCCGGATTCCAGGGGGCGTTCACACTGGAGCTACTGCAGGCCATGACGTGGGCGCTCGCCCATCGCGGGCCGGACGGCTCCGGAACTCTGATCATCGAAACCGCCGGTCAGCCGCCTTCGGGCCTTGGGCATCGGCGGCTCGCGATCATCGATCTGTCTGCGGCCGGCCTGCAGCCGATGACCGTGGAGGCGGACGCCGGCGGCGGCATGCAGTCGGGGCTGACGCTCACCTTCAATGGCGAGATCTACAACTTTCCAAAGTTGCGCGCCGAGCTCGAGGCCAATGGCCGACGTTTTCGCACGACCTCGGATACCGAGGCGTTGCTGNNTGCGCGCTGAGCTGGTCAAGGCAGGACATCGCTTTCGCACCGCCACGGACTCCGAGGTGCTGCTGCATCTGTACGAGCGTGACGGCCTGGAGATGCTGACGCGGCTCAATGGGATATTCGCCTTCGCGATCCACGATGCGCGCGCCGCCGGGCGGCCCGCCGGCGTGCCCCGCGGCAGTCTGTTCATTGCTCGTGATCAGCTAGGCGTTAAGCCGCTTTACTACGCGCAGGACGCGCAGGGATTTCTGTTCGCGTCGGAAATAAAAGCGCTGGTGCGGTATCAGGGTCTCTCGCGCGAGATCGATCCCGAGGCGTTGCATCAGACGCTGGCCTATCTGTGGACTCCGGCACCGCGCACCATGCTGGCAGCAGTACGCAAGCTTGAACCCGGAGCAGCTCTGCTCGTGCACTCCGGCAGAGCGCAACGCCACTGGCGGTATTACACCGTGCCGTATTGCGGCGATACCAGCGGCAGCGCTGAGCCGGAACTCGCGCGCGAGCTCGCGGAACGCCTCGGCACGGCGGTCCGCCGGCAGCTGGTCGCGGATGTGCCGGTGGGCGCATTCCTCTCCGGCGGTCTCGACTCCAGCGCCATCGTCGCGATGATGCGGCGCGCTGTGCCCGATCGGCCGATCAACTGCTTCACCGTCGCCTTTCGCTCTGCCGCGGGAGGGGAGGCTGGCGACAGCGACAACATGGGTGCCGACCTGCCCTATGCCCGACGCGTCGCCGCCCACCTGGGTGTCGCCCTGGAGGAGGTAGTGATCGAGCCGGAGGCCATCAGGCGGCTCCCG
>PMHN01000380.1:1400-10364 GCA_003156695.1 Gammaproteobacteria bacterium | reverse complement strand
GAGCCACAGGCAGATCCGGCGCCGATCAATGCGCTGATGATCGCCGAGCGTGCTCGCGCCATGGGCATTCCAGTGTTGCTGTCGGGCGCTGGAGGTGACGACCTGTTTGGCGGCTATCGGCGACACCGGGCGCTATCACTGGAGAGGCACTGGGCGTGGCTGCCGCAGGGCATGCGCGCGGCGGTGCAAAAAGTCGCGAGCGCCGCCGCCAGCGGACAGGCGCGTGGTCAGTCCCACGCAACCCTGCGCCGGGCAACCAAGGCGCTGGCGTATGCCGGCGAGGAGCCGGACCGCCGGCTGGTATCGTATTTCTGGTGGAGCACCGAGGCGGTGCGGCGCGTGTTGTACTCGCGTGACTTTGCGCAACGCGTGCAGTCGGTGGACACCGCGGCGCCGCTGCTCGAGAGCCTGCGGCAGATCCCGGCCGAGAAGGATCCGCTGCAGCGCATGCTGTTTCTTGAGACGCGGCATTTTCTCGCCGATCACAACCTGAACTACACCGACCGCGCCGGAATGGCAGTCGGAGTCGAGATCCGTGTTCCCCTGCTCGATACGCAGATGGTGGAATTCGCCACACGAGTGCCGGCGCACATGAAGCAGCGGGGCAGGGTGGGCAAGGCGATTTTCAAACGCGCGATGGAGCCCTATCTGCCGCGCGAGGTGATCTATCGCCCGAAGATGGGCTTCGGTGCGCCGCTGCGCCGCTGGCTGCGCAGAGAGCTGCGTCCGCTCGTCGATGACACGCTGGCGGCGGCAGCGCTGCGGCGGCGCGGTTTTTTCGATCCCGCGGCAGTACAGCGTCTCGTCGAGGCCGACCGAGCGGGTACCATAGACGGAAGTTATACGATCTTCGCCCTGATGTGCTTCGAGCTCTGGTGCCGCAGGTTCGTGGATCGCTCATCGTAGGGGTGTTATGCGGCAGGTCGTGCAGGAATTGGGCAGCGGAAAAACGGTGCTCGCCGAGGTACCGGAGCCGGCCACGCCCGCCGGGAGCCTGCGGATCCTGACGCGGCGTTCCCTCATCTCGGCCGGTACCGAGCGGATGCTGATCGAATTCGCTCGGGCCGGCTGGGTCGAACGGGCTCGTCAGCATCCCGAGCGCGTGCGGCAGGTACTGGACAAGGTGCGTACCGATGGAGTGGCCGCAGCGGTCGAGGCCGTGCGCAGCAAGCTCGATCAGACACTGCCACTGGGCTACTGCAACGTCGGTCAGGTCGACCGCCCGGAGGACGCGGCGGGCTTCGTTGCCGGCGAGCGCGTGGTGTCCAATGGACCGCATGCGGAAGTGGTTGCGGTACCCGCCAACCTCTGCGCACGCATTCCCGCGGCCGTGACGGACGACGAGGCCGCTTTCGCAGTGATCGGAGCCATCGGCCTGCAAGGGGTGCGACTTGCTGCCCCGAGTCTCGGTGAATCGTTCGTGGTAAGCGGGCTTGGCCTGATCGGGCTCATCACGGTGCAACTGCTGCGAGCGAACGGCTGCCACGTCCTGGGGATCGACCCTGACCCCTCGAGGACCGCGCTGGCGCGCGGCTTTGGTGCGGCGACCGTCGATCTCGGCGGCCGTGAGGACCCGCTGGCGGTGGCCGCTGGCTTCACCAACGGGCGCGGCGTGGACGGGGTGCTGATCACGGCGGCGACCCAAAGTGACGAGCCCGTGTCACATGCGGCACGCATGTGCCGCAAACGCGGCCGGATAGTGCTGGTGGGCGTGGCCGGTCTGCGGCTCAACCGTGCCGACTTCTACGAAAAAGAGCTGACTTTCCAGGTTTCCTGCTCCTATGGACCCGGTCGCTACGATCCCGAGTACGAGCAGGCTGGCCGCNNGCGCAGCGCAACTTTGCAGCCATTCTTGAGTTGCTGGCTCAGCGTCGCCTCGATGTGCGGCCCCTCATCACTCACCACTTCGCTCTGGCGGAGGCGCCGCAAGCCTACGATCTGCTCGCGCAAAAGGCTGAGCCCTCCCTCGGCGTGCTGCTGGAATACCCCGACCGTTCAGTTGGCACACCGGCGGCTCGTACGCTGCGGCTCACGCCGGCGACCGTAGCCGCTGCGCAAGAGCCCGCTGTGGCGGTGCTGGGCGCCGGCAACTACGCAGGACGTGTACTGATCCCAGCGCTGGCGCGCAGCGGTGCACAGCTTCTCGGCATCGCGAGCCAGGGAGGCGTTACGGCGGCGCGGCTCGGCCGCAAGTACGGATTCTCCACCGTGACGACCGATCCCGCGGCGCTGCTGGGCGATTCGCGGGTCAATGCCGTCGTGATCGCTACCCGGCACGACACGCACGCGGCGTTCGTGCAGCAGGCGCTCGCAGCGGGCAAACACGTGTTTGTCGAGAAGCCTCTGGCGATCACGGCAGGCGAGATCGAGGCGATCGAGTCGATGCTGGCACGGTCACCTGCAGCGCGCGGCCCGCTGCTCATGGTGGGGTTCAACCGCCGCTTCGCCCCGCTCAGTGTGCGCATGAAGACTCTCCTGCAGCAGGAGCGCGCACCTAAGTCCTTCATCGTCACAGTGAACGCCGGCGCGGTTCCTGCGGGTCACTGGACTCAGGCTGCCGAGGTCGGTGGTGGGAGAATCATCGGTGAGTGCTGTCATTTCATCGATCTGCTGCGGTTCCTCGCCGGCACACCCATCGTTCACTGGAATCTGGCGATGGCGGCCTCGACAGGCGGTGAACCTGACACCGCGGCAACGATCTCGCTGACCTTTGCGGATGGGTCTGTAGGCACGGTGCACTACTTCCCTAATGGTCATGCCTCCTTTCCGAAAGAGCGCATCGAGGTGTTCTGCGCCGGGCGCATCCTGCAGCTGGACAACTTCCGCACCCTGCGCGGTTTCGGCTGGGGTGCGCTCGGGGCGCCGCGCACGTGGCGCCAGGACAAGGGTCAGATTGCCTGCGTGGCTGCATTCATCGACGCAATCCGCGCCGGGGGCGCCTCGCCCATCCCGCTCGAAGAAATCCTGGAGGTGAGCCGCGTCACCGTTGCGGTGGGCGCGGCAGCGCGGCGTCCGGGGGNNCGCTGAAGCTCGCCGCAGCCACCTGGCTCCTGCCGCTACCCGTCGGCCTGGTGCTGATTTGCCTCGGGCTGCTGTTGCGCATTGGCGCTCGTCGCCGCGCTGCTCATCTCCTGATCGCCCTCGGTGTTACGGTCGCGGTACTCGCGACTCTTGGCCCCATAGGCAACCTGCTGCTGCTCCCCCTGGAGACGCGCTACCCCGCGGTTCTCGATGCCGCTGCACTGCAGCCGCAGCCGCAGTATGTCGCCGTGCTCGGCAGTGGTTACTACCCGCGAGTCGGACTGCCGGTGACCGCGGCGCTGGATGCGGCGGGGGNNCTGGCCGAAGGCGTGCGGCTGCTAAGACAGCTCCCTGGCGCCCAACTCATCGTCTCCGGCGGTCCGCAGGGCCATGAACCTCCGGTGGCGCGCGGCTACGCGCTCGCGGCCAGCGCGCTCGGTGTGGCCGCCGGTTCCGTGATCCTTCTCGATACTCCCCGCGACACCGCCGCCGAGATTCGCGCCCTGCACGCGCGGGTCGGCGCTGCGGCGGTGCTGTTGGTGACCTCAGCGGCACACATGTCGCGGGCGATGGCGTTCTCGCACCGCGAAGGACTGCATGTCACCGCGGCACCCACCGGGAATCTGACGACCCGCAGTTACTGGTCCCTCCTGCCTTCAGGTTCCGCACTGCGCAACAGCGAAATTGCTCTGCACGAGTACGAGGGTTTGCTGGCGCTCGAGATGGGGATCGATTGATGGCGGCGACGGGTATGCACCGGCGGGTCGAGCCGCGTGTGGATACCTTGCTGCGTTACCTGCGCACGCTGCAGTATCTGCGGCCAACGCAGATCGTCAGTCGCGCCTGGCGCGGGCTGCATCACCCAAGGCCGGACCTGCGTGCCGCGCCTGCGAGGCGGCCGGTCAGCCAGGTGTTCCAGGCGCCGGTGGAAGGCACCCCGGCACTCGTCGCGGCCGAACAGTTCCGCTTCCTTAACGTCGAGGGCCTGTGTGCGGCGGCGAGCGACTGGCATCCCCCGGGAGCCGACAAACTCTGGACCTACAATCTGCATTATTTCGATGACCTGAGCGCGCGCGACGCGGACACACGCCGCACCTGGCACCGGCGTTTGCTCGAGCGCTGGGTCGCCGAGAATCCCCCGGCAGCAGGCGTCGCATGGGAGCCCTTTCCCGTTTCGCGCCGCATCGTGAACTGGGTGAAATGGAGTCTGCGTGGCGCAGAGCTACCCGCCGTATGCCAGACCAGCCTGGCGGTGCAGGCCCGCTGGCTCCGCAGTCGGTTGGAATACCACCTGTTGGGCAATCACCTGCTCGCCAACGCAAAGGCGCTCGTGCACGCGGGGCTGTATTTCAGCGGGCCGGAGGCTGAACGGTGGTATACGCACGGGATGTCCATCATCGAGCGTGAACTGCATGAGCAGATACTCGCCGATGGTGGTCATTTCGAACTGAGCCCGATGTACCACGCGCTGGTGCTCGAGGACCTGCTCGACCTGGTCAATCTGCTTCGTACCTACGCCCGCACGCCACCGGCCGATTGGTTCCGGGTGATCGCCGGAATGCGCCGCTGGCTCAAGGTGATGACGCACCCGGACGGGGAGATTGCTTTCTTCAACGACGCCGCTTTCGGTGTCGCCCCAACGTCCGCTGCGCTCGAGGGGTACGCCGGGCGTCTCGATCTCGATCCGGTGCCGGATCCGGGCACGACTTTGGTGGCGCTTGAGCCGAGCGGCTACGTTCGGGCGGTCCTGGGTCCGGCCTGCCTGCTGTGCGATTGCGCTGCGGTCGGCCCTGACCATCAGCCGGCTCATGCGCACGCTGACACCCTCAGTTTCGAGCTGAGCCTCGCGGGGCGACGCCTGTTCGTCAACTCCGGCACCTCGCGCTATGAGTGGGACCCTGAGCGACAGCGACAACGTGGCACAGCAGCGCACAACACCGTCGGCGTGGATGGCCAGGACTCGAGCGAAGTTTGGGCGGCGTTTCGTGTGGCGCGNNCCGCACGAGGTGCTGATCGCCGGCAGCCATGATGGCTACCGGCGATTGCCGGGACGAATCCGACACAGCCGGCTATGGCGGCTGGACGAGGGCTCACTGCGTATCGAAGATCGGATCAGCGGCGCATTTCGATCCGCGACGGCGCGCTTTCACCTCCATCCCGACGTCGCGGTACGCCTCGTGAACGGCCGCGAAGTCGAATTGACCCGGACCGATGGCGCGCTCGTGCGCATGATTTTCGAGGGTGCGTCTACCGTGGACGTCAGCCCCTCCCACTGGTACCCGGAGTTCGGCCTGGCAATAGCGAATCACTGTGTCGTGGCTCATTTCGCGGGAAGTACACTTGCCACGCGCGTGGTTTGGGCGTGAAGGGCTTGCGACTTCTGGTACTGAGTTTCTACTACAGTCCCGACCTGAGTGCCGGCTCGTTCCGCACGGCCGCGCTAATCAAAGCGCTGCGCGAGCGCGCCCCCCCTGGTACCGGCATCGACCTGGTGACGACGCTTCCGAACCGCTACGGCAGTTTCGCCCCGCAGGCGGCGCAGAGCGAGTCCGGCGCTGGGTTGGAGATACGGCGCATCCCCCTGCCAGCGCACAAGAGCGACATGTTCGGGCAGTCGCACGCCTTCGCCACATTCGCCCGCGGCGCCATTGCCGCCGTGGCCGGCCGCTCTTACGATTTGGTGTTTGCGACATCGTCGCGACTGATGACCGCGGCGCTGGGAGCATGGATCGCAGGCCGTACGGGTGCGCGGCTGTATCTTGATATCCGCGACATATTCGTGGACACGATCTCGCAGGTACTGCCTGCGCCAGCCGCGAGCATCGCGCGCATGGTGCTATCACCGCTCGAGTCGTGGACCATCAGGCGCGCAGATCGTGTCAATCTCGTGTCGCCGGGCTTCGAGCCATACTTCCGCCGTCGTTACGGCGATCGCTCCTTTGCGGCGTTCACCAACGGCATCGACGAGGAGTTTCTGAACGCCGCCGCTTCACGGCCGGAGCGCGCATGGCGTGGGGGAAGCGTGACGGTGGTGTACGCGGGCAACATCGGCGACGGTCAGGGGCTGCACCGGATACTGCCGCAGCTCGCGCCAGCGCTGCGCGGCCGCGCGCGCTTTGTGGTGATCGGGGATGGCGGCCGGCGCGAAGCGTTGGCAGAGGCACTCGCACGCGCCGGCGCGGACAACGTGGAGTTGCGCCGTCCTCTGCCGCGGGATGAACTCATACGTGTGTATCACGACGCGGACGTGCTGCTGCTGCATCTGGGCCCGCAGGCGGCGTTCGAAAAGGTGCTGCCTTCCAAGCTCTTCGAATATGCCGCCCTGGGCAAGCCGGTACTGGCCGGCGTCGCGGGTTACCCGGCGCGCTTCATCCGCGAGCAGATCGACAATGCGGCCGTGTTTCCTCCGTGTGACGCGGCGGCGGCCGTGCAGGCCTTCGAATCGCTGCGGCTGGCAGACTGCCCGCGCCCCGCATTCGTGGCGAAGTACGGGCGCGCGCAGATCGCGGCAGCCATGGCGGACGACGTGCTCGCTGTGGCGCGCTGCAGTTCGTGACGCAGCGGGCATGACACGCGTGCTGGTCACCGGGGCCACCGGCTTTGTCGGGCAAGTGCTGTGCGAGGAGCTGACGCGAGCAGGTTTCAGCGTGCGCGCGGCACTGCGCGCGGACCGCGCTGTCCCCGCCTGTATTGCAGAAAAAACAGTCACCGGTGACATTAGCGGTGCGACCAAATGGGGCGTGGCACTCGAAGATGTGGATCTGGTGGTGCATGCGGCAGCCCACACGCACGTGCTGCACCACGGTCCCGCTGACGTCGGGCGCTTCATGGAAACGAACGCCGATGGCACGCAAACCCTGGCGGCGGAGTGTGCGCGGCGGGGGATCCAGCGGTTCATTTATCTCAGCACCGTGAAGGTCAACGGCGAGGGCGGCGCGCAACGCGCCTACAGCGCAGGCGATGAGCCGCAGCCGCGAGACGCTTACGGTGCGTCCAAATGGCTCGCCGAGCAACGGTTGTGGGCCGTCGCGGCGAACTCGCCCATGCAGGCCGTGGTGGTCCGTGCACCCCTGGTGTATGGGTCGGGTGTGCGCGCCAACTTCCTGCGGCTACTGCGTTGGGTCGATCATGAGCGACTGCTGCCGCTCGCCGCCGTCGAGAACCGGCGCAGCCTGGTTAGCGTCTGGGCGCTCTGCGATCTGGTGGTGCGTGTGCTCGAGCACCCCGCGGCCGTTGGGCGCACGTGGATGGTCTCCGACGGGGAGGACATTTCCACCCCGCAGCTCGTGTGTCGCATCGCGCACCTCATGGGCCGTCGCGCCCGGCTGGTGCCCGTACCAGTCCCGCTGTTGCGTCTGGCTGGTGGATTGCTGGGCCAGAAGGCGCAGATACGCAGGCTCTGCGGGTCCCTTACCGTGGATATCGCGCAGACTCGAGAGCGACTGGGTTGGTCGCCACCCCTGTCGATGGACGAGGCGCTGGCGCGCACCGTCAGTTGGTATCAGTCTCAGGCACGCCCATCGTGAGTACGTCCCTGCACGTCCCGGCACTGATCGCCATCTCGGCGTTCGCCTGCTCGGCATTGCTGACCCAGCTGATCCGCAAAGTTGCGCTGGGAAGTGGGGTGCTGGATATTCCGAACGCGCGCAGCTCGCACGGCGTGCCTACGCCACGAGGAGGGGGGGCGGCGATCGTGCTGGTGACGACCGCGGGCCTGGTGCTACTCGCGCTGCATGGGCTGGTCGGGCTGGACCTGCTGTGCGCCCTGGCCGGAGGCGGAGTTGCCGNNGCTCATTGTCCGCAGCGACCAGACTGACCGTCCACTTCGCCGCCGCGCTCTGGACGCTTGCCTGGCTCGGGGGGTTACCGGCGCTGCGCGTCGGGGGCCACGTGGGCTCGCTTGGGTGGCTGGGCTACCTGCTTGGAGCATGCGGGATAGTGTGGGCCGTCAACCTGTTCAACTTCATGGACGGCATCGACGGGATTGCCGCTTCGGAGGCAGTCTTCATCGCTCTCGTCGGCGCGGTGTTGACGGTGCCGATGGNNCACGGGTGTCGGGCTCGCGGCGCTGGTGTTTGCGGCCGCCTGCGGCGGCTTCCTGCTGTGGAACTGGCCACCGGCGAGGATTTTTCTGGGCGATGTTGGATCCGGTTACTTGGGCTACATGATTGTCGCGCTGGCTGTGAGCGCCACCCGGAATGACCCGGTGGCCCTGTGGGTGTGGCTGATCCTCGGTGGCGCATTCTTCGTCGACGCCACGGTGACGCTGGTGCGCAGGATCCTGAGGAATGAACGCGTTCATGAGGCGCATCGCAGCCATACCTACCAATGGCTCGCGCGCCGCTGGAGAAGCCATCGCAAGGTGACGTTGGCCGTCGTTGCTGTGAATCTTCTCTGGTTGTTGCCCTGCGCAGTGTTGGCGGCCAGGGTTCCCAGCTACGCGGGCGCGGCGGTGATCCTGGCGCTTGCTCCGCTCGCAGTACTGGCGGCTGCCATCGGCTCCGGTCGCAAGGAACACGGCGCTGCGGAATGATGAAAACTGGCATGAGCGCTGTGGGGCGGTGCTGAGCGGCAGCGCGTCAACCGGCGCCGGCATCCGGCGTTGTGATGCAGGTCGCGACTCGCGGTAGTGGTAAGCCAGTGTAACTCTTGTCGATTGCCCAGGATGATTACTCTACAATGTCGTAGCGTTCGTGATCGACTCGTTGACGGCGCTCTTACGGACGAATGACGGCCAAGGTTCATCGGTGGAGGTGGCATGAGGAATAAACACGCAGCCGGAAGATCGGCATCCTTGGGTGCCTCGGCTGCCGACAGTATTCTTGCCCTTCCCCGCGAAACCAAGCGTCTGATTATGGCGACGGCAGATGCGATCGCCATCCCCACGGCTTTGTGGGCAGCGCTTGCGCTGAAGTTCGATCGCCTCGATCCCTCGCTCGACCG
>PMHN01000380.1:313-1394 GCA_003156695.1 Gammaproteobacteria bacterium | reverse complement strand
TGTATCGCGCCGTGATCCGCTTCATGGGGCCCAAGGCCATGGTCACGGTCATTGCGGGCGTGAGCCTGTCGGTTCTGGTGCTGGCAGTGTTTGATCGTTTTTTTGCCAGCCACCAGATCCCACTGTCTGCATTTGGCATCTACTGGGCGCTCGCGCTGCNNTCGGGTCGCGATATATGGAGCCGGCAATGCCGGAGCACGTGTGTGCTCGGTGCTGCTTGGTGGGCCGGACTTCCATCCGGTGGCGTTCATCGACGACAAGAGATCGCTGCAGGGCAGCAACATCAACGGTATCCGCGTGTAGGGCTCCGAGTCCCTGCAGGAGCTGGTACGGACACGCAAGGTCGATCGTGTCCTGCTGGCAATGCCGTCTGCGTCCCGCCGACGGCGTCGCGAGATCCTGACGCAGCTGGAACCCCTGGGCGTGCATGTGCAGTCGCTCCCCAACCTCTCCGACCTCATCTCCGGCAAGGCGCAGATCAGCGAGCTGTGCGATGTGGAGGTGAGCGATCTTCTGGGCCGCGACCCGGTGCCACCGCAGCCGAAGCTGTTCGGATCGTGCATTCGCGGTAAGTGCGTGCTGGTGACGGGGGCGGGTGGCTCAATAGGCGCGGAGTTATGCCGGCAGATCATTCGCCTGGGTCCGAGCCGCCTGGTGTTGTTTGAGATGTCAGAACTGGCCCTTTACAACATCGAGCGCGAGCTGGAAGAGGTTGCGGCGCACGACCGGCTGTCAGTCGAGATCGTGCCGCTGCTCGGTAATGCGCATCATCGTCACCGCGTGCGCGAAGTGCTGTCCGCCTTCGCTGTGCAGACCGTGTATCACGCGGCCGCTTACAAGCACGTGCCGATCGTCGAGTACAACGTGGTGGAGGGCATCCACAACAACGTGATCAGCACCTGGTACACGGCGGAAGCAGCGCTCGAGACCGGAGTCGAGACGTTCGTGCTGGTGTCGACCGACAAGGCCGTCAATCCCGCCAACGTCATGGGGGCGACCAAGCGCCTCGCGGAACTGGTGCTGCAGGCCCTGCAGGAGCGCACGACGCAGACGCGCTTCTGCATGGTGCGCTTCGGCAACG
>PMHN01000380.1:0-291 GCA_003156695.1 Gammaproteobacteria bacterium | reverse complement strand
GGGCGGGGACGTGTTCGTGCTCGACATGGGTCGCCCGGTGCGAATCGATGATCTCGCGCGACGCCTGGTCAACCTCATGGGTCTGACGGTGCGGGATGCCAACAATCCCGATGGGGACATTGAGATCGAGTACACGGGTCTGCGCACCGCGGAGAAACTGTTCGAGGAATTGCTCATTGGCTCGAACGTGACCGGCACAGATCACCCCATGATCATGCGCGCCATGGAGCACCGCCTGGCGTGGCCGAAGATGCAGCAGATCCTCAACGATCTGCTGGTCGCGCTCGCGAG
>PMHN01000002.1 GCA_003156695.1 Gammaproteobacteria bacterium | reverse complement strand
AACGCAATGCTGGGACACACAGAGTGCTCTTATCGAAGGGTTTGACTTGGAGCGCGTGTTCGGAAACGGCGACGAGGCGTTTGTGAAATATCTTTGCCGGACGAAGAACGGCAAGTCTTTCCGGAACGTCGAGTATCTCCGGTTGAGAGAAAAAAAGGTGGAGGCCATCGAGTGTTATTTCGGCGGACCGGGCTATCCGTCTGCAGCGAACACGAGGCATACGTAACAGGACACCGCATCTGAACGGCAAGGTCTGACCGGAATGGACCTGATTTTGATGGTGGCCAGGGGTGGAATNNACCGACACGCGGATTTTCAATCGGCGACCGGTGGTTCTAGGGGCTTATCAATCAACCACTTGCAGCGCTTGCCAGCCCCCTCCCAGGCTCACCATGGCACATTCCTGGCACACCCAATCTGAGCTCGACACATTCCTGGCACACCGCGTCGTGGCGGGTCCGGGGCGCATGTTTTGGGCTTGGGAGCACTCGCACGAAACTTAAATTTTATTTAAGTTTCGTGCATGCACTCAGACCATGCCACAGAGCCCAACTGGCAGGCACTATACGACATCGCTGCCTCCCAAGAAGGCCTGTTCACCACCAAGTAAGCCGCCGTCGCCGGCTATTCGCCCCCACTGCTTGCGCACCACCGGAAGACCGGCCGCATCGCGCGGCCAAGTCGCGGAATCTACCGCCTCGTCCTGTCTCGAGACCGCGCGAAGAAATCCCGTGTCGCAATAATCCGGTGAGACTCCCCGCTGCGACAGCGTGTATGTCTCCGCTTAGCAGCACGAAATCGAGAATCCACAGTCGCTCACCTTCGTTCCATTCATTTATATGGAGCAGTACGCTTCGGTCATGCATTAGGCGAAACTCAGTGTCTTCGGCGAGCCACGCCCAAGTTATGTAACCGACGGCAACTCCACTTTCATTGCGGAAAAATTTAATCTGATTGTGCCGAATCGCCGGCTCCAACCACAGTTGAATGCACGCTATCGGATATTCACAATACTGCGGCGACTGCCCCATTACAGTCGCCGCAAGCCCAACTTGTTCGAGGAACTCGGAGGGCTCCCTACCTTCCGGCATTTTCTATGAGCCAGTGAGACATGCCTTTGCCGAAAACGGCGCGCTCGCGTGCGCGTTGCCTTCAAACAAACCGCGGTCGTTCCGGCGGCCCCCCGCTATTGAGCATGAGCACTCGTCAAGGCAGCGCCCGCTCCGTACGCACGCAGTTCCCTCGCTACTGCCTGATCGGTCGGGACAGACGAGTGCGCAACAAGGTCGAGGATCGTGCCGCCGCCGACCATACGATTGGGATCGCTACCGTGCGACAGCAACAGCTGAACGGTACTGAGGCGACGCAGTCGCACAGCATCCTCCAACGCCGTGTGTCCGTTCTCATCAATCTTGTCAACACTAGCGCCGTGCTGAATTAGCAATGCAGCCAGGGAAGTGGCCCCGTTCCTTGCTGCGGTAACAAGTGGCGAGGAGTATTCGGTCCCGTTCACGGACGCTCCAGCCGCGATGAGTTGCTCCGCAATACCGCGCTGACAGTCAGCCGCAGCGAGCGTTAGGAGCGACATATCACTTACGGACTTCTCGCCGAGTTTTAGAACCGCGTTCGAATCCAGTCCGGAGTCGACGTCGCTCTTCAACGCATCCACATCACCGTTGATGATTTCGGACGCCACCTTGCTCATTTGTGCCGCGTGGAGAGGATCGTGGTTATGAAGGCGGCGCGCTAACCGCCGCGACCGAACTTGCACGCTGCGCGGCGGTATGGACAATGCAGTAGTCCTCAGAAGCAACCGCTTCGAATGACCACAAAAGGAGGCTCCCAATAGCTGCCCAAATCGCAAACCGCAAGACGTTCATGTGCTTTCTCCTATATCGCGCTTGGTACCACGTGCTCACGCGTGGCGGGATCGAGAACTTCCGCTTTCACGATCTGCGCCATACCTAGGCCTCGTGGCACGTGCAGAACGGGATGCCGATTTTCGCCTTGCAAGAACTCGGCGGGTGGATGACAGAGAAGATGGTGCGGCGTTACGCCCATTTGGCGGCCGATCACCTCGCCGCCTATGTGGGCAACGTCAACATCCATGGCACATTCCTGGCACACCTGCCGTTGGCCGCAGAAACGGTCAGATGAAAACTTGCGCTGAAATCAGTGTGTGCTTTCGGGCACATAGGTTACAGATCATTCCGAGCACATAGCTGACACTTTTGGGCTTTTGCGGGAGACGCAAATGCCCTGGCAGGAGTGTCACAAAGTGGACGAACGGCTGCGCTTTGTTGCCCGGTTACTCGATGGGGAGAAGATGGCGGTGCTGTGCCGCGAGTTTGATGTCTCACGCCAGACTGGTTACAAGATCTACAACCGGTATAAGGACTGCGGGCTGGAAGGCCTGACGGATCGCTCCCGACGACCGTACCGACAGGCCAACCGCTTACCTTTCCAGGTCGAGTCCCTGATTGTTCAGCTGCGCAAGGAGCATCCCAGCTGGGGTGCTCCGAAGATCCGCGAGAAGATCAGACGCCAGCGCCTGGGCATTGCGCTGCCGGCCATCAGCACCGTGCATGCGGTACTTGATCGGCATGGCCTGGTGACCCGCGGCCCCCGGCGCCAGCACTTCAAGGCCCAAGGCACCAGCCTCTCCCGACCGGATCATCCCAACGAGTTGTGGTGCGCCGATTACAAGGGCGAGTTCATGCTCGCGGATCGTCGCTACTGCTATCCCTTGACCATCACCGACTTCGCCAGTCGCTACCTGCTGTGCTGCGAAGCCCTCGAGACCACCAAGGAGCGCTACGCATTTACCGTCTTTGAAAGGACTTTCAAGGACTTCGGGCTGCCACGCGCGATCCGTAGCGACAACGGCGTGCCCTTCGCCAGCAACACCGCCTTCTTCGGCCTGAGCAAACTGTCCGTCTGGTGGCTACGGCTCGGCATCGCCATCGAGCGCATCAAGCCGGGCAATCCGCAGCAGAACGGTCGGCACGAACGCATGCATCTGACCTTGAAGAAAGAAGCCACCAAACCGCCGGGCAAGAACTTCCTGCAGCAGCAGGTCAAGTTCGATGCCTTCATCCGCGACTACAACCACGAGCGACCGCATCAGGCACTGAACATGCGTTATCCGGCCGAGCTGTACTCGCCCTCACCTCGCCCCTATACCGGCCTGCCCGAGCTGGAATACCCCTTCCACGATCTCACCGTGACCGTCACCCAATGCGGTCGCCTCTGCTTCGGCAAGCGCAAGATCAATCTCAGTGGCGTGTTCGGAGGCCAGAACGTCGGCGTCCGCGAAGTCGCTGATCACATCTGGTTGATCAGCTTCATGCACTACGACCTGGGCTTCTTCGACGATCAGTGCAATCGCGTCGAATGTGCCCCAAATCCCTTCAGTGCTAATCTGTCAGCTATGTCTCCGGTATAAAACGTCAGCTATCTGACCGGAACAGACC
>PMHN01000211.1:225-4571 GCA_003156695.1 Gammaproteobacteria bacterium | reverse complement strand
CATCTACTGCTATGCCAGGCCCGCGCATGCCTACATGGGCCTCTCTCCCGGTCTCGATTTCGAGAGCAAACTGTTCTTCAAGCCCGGGGCCGGCGTCCTGCTCGAGCGGGAGTTGCGCAAGAGCGACTACGCGCCGCGGTCGATCCACATCGGCGGCAACACCGACCCCTACCAGCCGGTCGAGAAAAAAATGCGCGTGACACGCTCCATTCTCGAAGTGTTGGCGCGCACGCGCCACCCGGTGACCGTCATCACCAAGAGCGCGCTCGTGCTGAGAGATCTCGATCTGCTCGCCGACCTGGCCCGCGATGGCCTCGCGAGCGTCGGCGTGAGCATCACGTCCCTGGACGCGAACCTGAAGCGCACGCTCGAGCCGCGCGCCGCCTCACCCCAGGCGCGCCTGCGCACCCTCGCCGGTCTGCACGCCGCTGGTGTGCCGACGGGCGTGCTGGTGGCGCCGGTGATCCCCGCGCTCACCGATCACGAGCTGGAAGACATCCTGGCTGCGGCCGCGGCGGCCGGCGCCGGCTGGGCGAATTACGTTCTGTTACGGTTGCCGTACGAGATCAAGGACCTCTTTACCGAATGGCTGCAGCAGCACTACCCGCAGCGCGCGGCGCACGTGATGTCGTTGGTGCGCGCCATGCGTGACGGGCGCGACAACGACCCGAATTTCGGTTCACGGATGCGCGGCACCGGTCCCTATGCACTGCTGCTGCGCAACCGCTTCCGCGTCGCCTGCGGCCGCCTGAACCTGGTGACGTCGGCGCGCGATGCGCTGTGCACGACGCTCTTCCGGGCGCCCGGCTTGCGGCAGGCGCAGATGCAGCTCGGTCTTTAGTTGCTGCGGCCCCACGCCGCCCCTGCGGTTACAATATGAGCGGCGATGAACGACGTAGCCGCAAATCCCGGACGAGTGCTGAATGTGCGTTACACGCTGCACGAACGGCTGGGCGTGGGCGGCCAGGGCGAAGTCTGGCGCGCGCGCGATCCGCAGCGTGACAGCGACATTGCGCTGAAGGTCCTGCATCCGGTCCCGGCGCGGATCGCGCCGGCGTGGGAGGCGCTGCAGCACGAGTACGCGATCACCAGCCGCCTCGATCACCCGTACATCCTCAAGGTGTTTCCTCCCGAGGCCACCGAGGACGCGCTGCTGTTGCCGATGGAACTGGCCGCTGGCGGTGACCTGCGGCGGCTGCGCGGTGCGGACTACCTGGCCATCGTGCCGGTGCTGCTGGAAGTGGCGCAGGCGCTCGAGCACGCGCATGGGCGCGGAGTGATTCACCGTGACCTGAAATCCGGCAACGTGCTGCTCGACGCGCGTGGCGCGGTGAAGCTCGCGGATTTTGGCATCGCCGGCACGGTGCTCGCCGAGGGGCATGACCCCGCGCGTGGGGTGTCGCCATTCACGGCGAGCCCGCAGCAGTTGCGCGGCGAACCACCGACGCCCGCCGATGACATCTACGGACTGGGGGCGCTCGCCTACGAGTTACTGTCGGGTAATCCGCCGCACTACCCGCACTTCGACCTGCAGAAAGTGCAGCGCGAAGCGGTGCCGGAACTGACCCCGGTGGCACAGATGCCGCCGCAGCTCGGGGTGCTCATCGCCCGCATGCTGCAGAAAGACCCTGCGCTGCGACCCGCGTCCATGCACGAGGTCATCGAGGCGCTCGACTCGGCGCTCAATGACACGCTTACGTTTGAGTTCGAGACGGCTGAGCCGCCGCGTGAAGCCGCACCGGCAGAGCGCACCGGCAGGCACGCGGCCTTGACAGCAAGCCCGCCCGCAATGTCCCAGGCGACCGTACCAGAGGGCTTCCCCGCCCCGGGCGTAGTGGATGGGCAGGCGCTGTGGGAGGAAATGCGCCTGAACCCAACTCCGGCATTGGGCAGGCTCGAGCCCATGCGCAGCGGCCGGTCGGGCGCGCTCATCGTTATCGGTGTTTTGGCCGCGGCGGCCCTCGCCGCTTTTTACTGGCTGCCGCGCTATGCAGGATGGTCGCCGGCTGCATGGGTACACACCGACCGCGCGCCGAGTGCCGCAACGCCGGCCGATGCGGCGCCCAGCCCGGCAGCGGCGGTGAGTGCCGACGAAGCGGCGCTGCAGGCGCAACGCGCCGAGTACGAGCGCAGGCAGGCTGCACTCGAGGCGCGCGGCGCGGAGAGTTGGGGCGGCGCGGATTTCGCCACGGCCACGGGCCGCGCCGCCGAGTCGGTCGAAGCCCACGATGCGGGTAATCTGCCGCTCGCCCGGCAGCGGCTGGTCGAGGCCTCGCAACTGCTCGACGCCGTGGAGCGCGCCGCGCCCGCCGCGTTCACGGCGCAGCTCGAGGCCGGCAACCGCGCGCTCGATGCCGGGCAGCAGGACCTCGCGACGCAGGCGTTTGCTCTCGCGCATCGCATCGAGCCGCAGGATGCGCGCGCGACGGCCGGCCAGGCCCGCGCGCAGCGCCTCACCGGCGTGCAGCCGCTGCTCGCGGATGCGCAAAACGCGCTCGCTGCGCATCAGTACTCGCGCGCCGCCCAGGACTACACGCAGGCGCTGCAGCTCGATCCAAAAAACGCCCAGGCGCGCAGCGGCCTCGCGCAGGCCCAGGCCGCGGCAGGCGATGACAGTTACGCGCGTGCTGCGGGCGAGGGCTTCGCGGCGCTCGGTGCCGGCCGTCTCGCGGAGGCGCGCGCCGCTTTTGAACGTGCGCGCAGCATTCAGCCCAACGGCCCCGAGGCGCTTGATGGCCTGAGAAGGGTGAACGCGGCGGCCGGCGGCCGCGGCTCCGCCGACCTTCCCGTCAGCCCCGCCGCCGCTTTCACGGCCAAGTCCACCGGCGGTACCGCCACCGGGGGCGTCGACAGCCTGGCCAGCATGCGTAGTCATGCCGAGCAGCTCGAGGCGCAGGAACGCTGGGATGAGGCGCTGACCGAATACGAGACGGCGCTCAAATCAGATCCATCGCTCGCCTTTGCTCAACAGGGTAAGGCGCGCGCCGCGTCACGCGCGCTGCTCGCGCAGCGCCTGCAAACACTGATCGACCGGCCGGAGCTGCTCGCGGGCGCCGCTGCGCGCGCGGACGCCTTAGCGCTTATTGAGAACGCCAATGAGCAGAATCCGTCGGGGCCGGTACTGCGCTCACAGGTGGCGCGCCTGCAGATTTTGCTGCCCGCGTTCGATGAACCGGTGCATCTGGCATTGATATCCGACGGCGCCACTCGCGTCGCGATACCGAGCATCGGGTTCTCGGGTGTTTTCTCGCAGCGCGAAATCCAATTGAAGCCGGGTAAGTACACGGTGGTTGGCACGCGTGACGGCTACCGCGATGTCAGACGCGATATCACGATCGCACCTGGCCAGGGCGTACAGACGATCAGCGTCAGCTGCGGCGAACCGATCTTAGGTCAAACTCAGACGATGTCAGGAAACTAGCGGCGTAGGAGGCCGGCTAAGGCGACTGCGCGGCCTTGAGCGACATAGGCTTGCTCGCTAAGCTGCCAGGCGCTCATGACCGAAGCCCAATCAAATGTGGCGCTGCTCGCCGGCGCAACCGGCCTCGTAGGCGCAACACTGCTCGATATCCTCTTGGAGGCCGACGATTTCAGCCGTGTCGTCGCAGTAACCCGTCGGCCGCTTGCTCGCGAGCATCCGCGACTCGCCAACCGGACTGTGCAGTTCGACAAGATCGCCTCGCAGTTCGCCGGTTTCACCTGTCATACCGTTTTCTGCTGCCTGGGAACGACCATCCGAGCGGCAGGGTCCGAGGAGGGATTCAGAAAGGTTGATGTGGACTATGTGCTTGCCCTTGCGCGCGTAGCGCAGGCGGCGCAGGCCCAGCGCTTCATTGTCCTGTCCTCCGTCGGCGCCAACGCGCGTTCGGGGAACTTCTATCTGCGCACGAAAGGCGAGATGGAGGAGGCGCTCGTGGCGATGAATCTCACGGCTCTTGATATCCTGCAGCCGAGCTTGCTGCTTGGCTGGCGGGGCGAGCTACGGCCGCTCGAGCTCGCCGCCGCTGTCCTGATGCCGCTCGTGAATCCGTTCCTCGTCGGAACCTATGCCATCTATCGGGGCCTTCCGGTACGCACGTTGGCGCTTGCCATGCTGGGCGCATCGCGCTCCGCTCGGCGCGGCGTCAGTCGCTACAGCTACGCCGGCATACAGGCATTGGCGCGCAAACGCACCGCACGCGCTGTGCTGTGATGCGCTTCACGCTTTCGCGCAAGACTTCTCCGCCATAGTTTGTCGATAATTGACGCAATACTCACTGGCTACAGCCGACAAAGCTTAGATTGAGGGAACAACAGCTGCGCGGAGGCCCATTGATGGGCGGATTGCCGTTTGACAGCCGTATGGG
>PMHN01000211.1:0-157 GCA_003156695.1 Gammaproteobacteria bacterium | reverse complement strand
ACGCCAGTTCGCTCGCCTTGACGTGCATTCAGCAGATGAGACGCGGCTCCTCGTAGATAATTTCAATCGTGCGGCGGCGAGCCTCGATGAGCAGTTCCGCGTGCTCGAAACCGTTGCCCAGCTCGATCAGCTGTTGCTGCGCTCTGCCGATCTCGAA
>PMHN01000356.1 GCA_003156695.1 Gammaproteobacteria bacterium | reverse complement strand
GCTCGCGGATGTCGACGTCGGCGAGCAGGCAGAACATCGCGCCACCCCAGTAGGTACGGCCCCACGTATGGGTGTGGTCAAGTCCGGCGTCGCCGGCTTGCGGGAATCCGCGCGGCATTGAGCGCAGCTCCTCGGCCCACACGTCGCTCTCAGTGCGGTTGCCTGCCTGCACGCGCGCGATGCCCTCCACGTAGGTCGCGATACCCTCCGACAACCAGGCGTGTTCACTGCCTGAGTCGGGTAGCGCCAGGTGCGTCATCTCGTGCACCAGCACCCAGTCGGTGGTGAGCTGCGCTGGGGTGACCTCTCGGCCGACGCGTACCCTGATGAATGCCCCGTGCGCGGCAAAGGTCTGTCCGCCCTGCACGCCTGCGCCGCTTTGCGGCTGCAGCCGCAGCTGCAGCTGCGTGGCTGGAAAGCGGCCGTAGTAGCCGGCGACGATACGGGCACTGCGGCGCACCCACTCGAGAATCGGTTCCGCGCCTGCGGTAAATTCGCCGGGCTCGAAGTCAACATGTATGGCGGCGCCGGCGACCTGCAGGTCGCTGACCGTCGGCTCGGCCGTGGCCGCGGGTGCAGCCAGCAACACACCGAGCGCGGCGGCGGCGAGGCTCATTGCCGGTGCGCTTCTGAGTGGCGTACGCAGCAGCCTTTCAGCGCGCGGTCTGCCCGAAGAGCACGCGCTTGGCTTCCTCGGTCATGGTCGTTTGCGTGTTGACGGCGGTGGCCTTCTCGTAAGCCCGCAGCGTTGCGGGCCGATCATGGATGGCGTTGAACCAGCGCCGCAGATGCGGGAAGTCCTCCAGCTTCTGACCCTGGGCTTCATACGGCACGATCCACGGATAGCAGGCGATGTCGGCGATCGAATACTCACCGGCAAGGAAGCTGCGTTGCGCGAGGCGCTTGTTGAGTACGCCGTACAGGCGGTTGGTCTCCTTCACGTAGCGCTCGATGGCGTAGGGAATTTTCTCCGCTGCGTAACGGGCGAAGTGATGGTTCTGTCCGGCCATGGGACCCAGGCCCGCCATCTGCCAGAACAGCCACTGTGTCACTTGAGCGCGTCCGCGCACGTCCGCCGGTAAGAGACGGCCGGTCTTCTCGGCGAGATACAACAGGATTGCACCGGACTCAAACACCGATAGCGGTTCGCCGCCCCCCTTGGGTTCGTGATCAACGATGGCGGGGATGCGATTGTTCGGCGCGATGGCGAGAAAGGCGGGATCGAACTGCGCACCGGTGCCGATGTTGACCGGCAGGATCCTGTAAGGCAGGCCGGTCTCCTCCAGGAACATGGTGATCTTGTGGCCGTTCGGCGTGGTCCAATAATAAAGGTCGATCATGTCCTTAAGTCTCCGCCAAGCGAAGCGCTCAGCTTCGCACGGGGCGCGCGCCTCGGGCGAGGCTCTTCCGGGGGCGCCCGTCTACGCCTTTCGATGGATATGGTACAAGCGCGCCATGACCCAAGAGCGCTCGGCAACGATCGCGCGCCTGCGTGGGCCGGGCTACGTAGTCCTGCCGGCGCCCGCCGCGCGCGTGGCATTAGAGCTCGACGTTCCCGGCCTCGAGGCGCTGCGCGGCAGCTGGGAACGCCTGCCGCGCGATGCGCATCTGCGCGACGGCGGCCGCTACCGCGCCCGGCGTCACGGCAGTTTCGTGCACACGCTCGCGCCGACGGTGCTCGAGGCAGTGCCGCACCGGCCGCACTGGCAACCGACCTCCTACAACGCGCTGCACGGCGGACTGACGCGCTGGTTCGAACCGATTGAAAGTGAGGTGAGCGGCGCGCCGGCCTGGCGGCAGCTGCTGATAGCCATCGGGGAGGTATTTGCGCAGCTGCAGCCGGTCGCGCGCTGGTTCGTGGAGGCGCACCAGTTCCGCATCGACACCGCGGACGGGATTGGCCGCCCGACGCCCGAAGGCGCGCACCGCGACGGCGTGGATTTCGTGGCGATCGTACTGGTCGCGCGCCGCCACGTGCACGGCGGGGAAACGCGGGTGTTCGATGCGGGTGGCGCATCGGGGGTGCGCTTTACCATGCACGAGCCCTGGTCGATGCTGCTGATGGACGATGCGCGCGTCATCCACGAAACGACGCCAATCCAGCCGCACGGCAGCGCGGGGGTGCGCGACACGCTCGTTATTACCTACCGCGCGGGCGGCTTCCAGGATCCGTAAGGGCCGCTAAGACTTCGAGGACTGGCCGTCGATCCAGGTCTCGCGCACATTGAGCTCATCATCGGAGAGCACCAGGTTGGCGCGGTAGCCGGCGGCGATGCGCCCGAGCTCGTGCGCCACACCCAGAAACTCCGCCGGCCACTGGCTCGCCATGCGCACCGCCTCGGACAGCGGCAGGCCCAGCATGGACATGGCATTGCGCACGCTACTCGCCATGTCAATGTTGGAACCGGCAAGCGTGCCGTCCTCGTCCAAGCAGACGTAACCGCTGACGCTGATCCGCCGTCCCTGCAGCTCGAACGAGGCGTTGTGCGTGCCGACACTCGGCATGGCGTCGGTGACCAGCATGAAACGCTCGTGCGGCTTGCACTTGAGCGCGATGCGCAGCACCACGGGGTCGGTGTGCACGCCGTCGACGATGATGCCGCACCAGCTGTCAGGGTCACTCAACGCCGCGCCGACGGCGCCGGGCTCCCGTCCGGTGAGCTGCGACATGGCGTTGAACAGGTGGGTGAATCCTGTGAGCCCGTGACGCAGCGCCGGTTCGATCTCCGCGTAGGTTGCGTTGGTGTGCCCGGCGGACACGACTACTCCGGCCGCCACCAGCTTTTGGATGATCTGCGGCGTGGTCATCTCCGGCGCCAAGGTCACGAGCGTACGGCCCTCGCGCAGCGAGGTGAGGAGTCCGAGCGCGCTCGCGTCGAGCTCGCGCAGCTTCGCCGGATCGTGCACGCCCTTGCGTGCCACATTCAGGTACGGGCCCTCGATGTGCAGGCCCAGCACGCCCGGCACGCCCGCCTGGATCGCACCACGCACGGCGGTGATGGCGCGCGCGACGACATCCAGATCGGCGCTGATCAGCGTCGGCAAAAAGCCGGTGGTGCCGAAGCGCCGATGGGCGGCGCCGATGGCGCGGATGGCCTCAACGCTCGGAGCGTCATTGAACAGCACGCCGCCGCCGCCATTAACCTGCGAATCGATGAATCCCGGCAGCAGCAAGCCACCGCCAAGGTCGTGACGTTGCGCGTCCCGGCAGCGCGGGTCGTGAGCATCGACGATGGCGGCAATCCGGCCGCCCTCAAGCAGCACGCACTGTCCCTCGACCAGCACGCCGTCGCGCAGCACACGGCCATTCACGAGTGCGACGCTCATCAGACGGTCTCGGTCACCTTGTTGAGGTGCGGCGGCCGGTCGGGATCCCTACCGCGCGCCAGCGACAGCGCGTTTGCCAGTCGGTAGAAACTCTGTGCGAACAGCAGCGGCTCGATCACCGGATGCGCCTCCTGTGTGGGCAGCACCGTCGCACCATCAGCGGCGGTTCCGGCGAGCAGCACATCCGCGCCGCGCGCGGCGAGCTCGCCCGCCAGCTGCGCGACACCGGCGCGACTGGCGTCGTTCTGCGTGAAAATGAGCAGCGGGAAACCCACTCCGACCAGCGCCATCGGACCGTGGCGCAGCTCCGCCGCGCTGACCGCTTCGGCATGCAGGGCGCAGGTTTCCTTGAACTTCAGTGCCGCCTCCTGCGCGATGGCAAGGCCCAGGCCCCGACCGACCACGTACATGTTGTGCGCCGGCGTGAGGTGGGTAACCGCGGCGCTCCAGTCGAGCTGCCAGGCGTGGGCGAGTAGTTCGGGTGCCTGTTGCAGGGCCGCGGCCAGCGCTGCATCACGCGACCAGCTCGCGACCAGGTGCACGATCGCACTGAGCGAAGTGATGTAGGACTTGGTGGCGGCAATGCTGCGCTCGGGTCCGGCGCCCAGCGGGATCACGTCGTCGGCAAGCTGCGCGAGCGGCGAGTTCTCGGCGTTGAGGAGCGCCACGATGCGTGCGCCGGCGGAGCGTGCCGTGCTCACCGTCGCCAGCAGGTCCGGGCTCGCGCCCGACTGGGAGATCGCGAGCATCACGGTGCCCGCGAGGTCGGGGCGGGCGTCGTACACCGAGCTCACCGACGGCGCGGCGGAGGAGGTCAGAAGTCCCAGGCGCGTTTCGATCAGGTAGCGCGCAAACGTGGCGGCGTGATCGGAGCTGCCGCGCGCGCAGGTGACGAGGGCGCGTGGCGGGTTGGCGCGCAGTCGCTGCGCGAGGCGCTCGATGCGGGCGGCATTGGCGAGCAGTTGCTCGCGCACCGCGTCCGGCGCCGCAGCGGCTTCACGATACATGCGGGTGTCCGCGGCCGCGTTCTTCACGTGGCGAGACTGAGCTCGGCGACGAAATCGTAGATGTCGCCGCGGTAGAAGGACTGCGTGAACTCGGCCGCGCGGCCGTCCTTTAAGAACCCGAGCCGCTCGACCAGGAGGCCCGCTCCCTTTTCCCTGGTCTGCAGAAGCTCAGCCTGTTCGGCTGTGAACAACACCGCGCGCAGGCGCTGCAGGGCGCGCACCGGGCGGTTGCCGGCGCGCTCGAGCGCCGCATACAACGAAGACTCGACGGCTTCGATCGAGGGCAGGCAGGAGGCGAGAATCGTCGCGTATTCGAGCGCCATCGGCGCATCGTCCGCAAAACGAATGCGGTGGAAGCGGTACACCGGCGTGCCGGGACTGGAGCGCAGCGTCAGCGCCTCTTCGGGCGTCACGGTGCCGGCCGCCTTGCGCAGCCAGACACTGCGCGGGTTGCGTCCGCGTGCCCGCATGTCTTCGGAGAAGGAGGTGAGCTTGGAGAAATTTTTCTCCACGCGCGCGCACACAAAAGTTCCCGATCCCTGACGGCGAACCAACATCCCTTCGCCAACCAGGCCATCGATCGCCTTGCGCACCGTGATGCGCGAGATGCTGAAATCAACGGCCAGGTCGCGCTCCGGTGGCAGCGCGTCGTCCGGACCTAACACGTGTGACTNNGCGCAGTGCGCGCTGCAGCTGCTGGTACAGCGGCAGCCGGCTCGTTTCATCGAGCTTCCCCACGCTCTGCGACAGTGGCGTCACCGGTTCACTCCGTCGAAGTCAGCAGAAATCGGATACTACCATTAGAGTACCATTTTGTTGCGCGCAAGGTACGGAGTCAATATTAAGATATTGTTTATAAAGACTAAAAGAGGAGTGTGGCGTAGTGGTATCACACTAGTTGTAAATCGCATGTGATTGGTACTATATTGGCCCTTAACTGGTCCCAGAGAGTGGGGCAGCCCTGTGAAGGGTCCCGGGGGGGAATTTGCGACGACGTGGCGCGGCATCGGCAAATGACAACATCAGGGGTGGGTAAATCATGAGAATCGCAAGGTCGACGTTGATTGGAACGGCAGTCGCGATGGCGCTGTTTGGCCGCAATGAAGCGGTGCAGGCGCAGGCGGCAACTGACGCCGCCGCTTCATCGTCGGAGCTCCAGGAAGTCGTGGTGTCGGGTATCCGTTACGCCATGGAGCAGTCGATCGCACAGAAGAAGGCCGCGGTTGCGACCGTCGACGTCCTTACGGCGGAAGACATCGGCAAGATGCCCGACAAGAACGTCGCCGATGCGCTGCAGCGCGTGCCCGGTGTCACCATCTGCGCGGCCGGCGCCAACGAAGGCGCCTTCGACGAAGCGGATCGCGTCAGCATGCGCGGTACCAACGCCAGCTACACCCAGACGCTCATCGACGGCCACTACGTCGCTTCCGGCGACTGGTTCGTGCTGGACCAGACCGGTACCGTCGGCCGCAGCGTCAGCTACACGCTCTTGCCGTCGGAGCTCGTCGGCTCGGTGGTGGTGCAGAAGACCTCGCAAGCGGACCTGGTCGAGGGCGGCATCGCCGGCTCGGTCAACATCCTCACGCGCAAGCCCCTCGACTTCCATGAGAGCACCACCATCGAGGCCTCCGCGGGCGCGGTCTACTCAGACCTGCCGGGTAAGACCGACCCGCAGTTCTCCGCGCTCGGCAACTGGATCAACGATGCCCACAATTTCGGCGTGCTGCTGCAGGCGTTCTCCGAGACACGCGACCTGGAACGCGACGGCCAGGAGATCCTGAACTACGGGCAGATCGCGCCCGGTAGCGCCATCGCCCTGAAGGACCCGAATCTCACCAACGTCTACTATCCGGGCCTCATAGACTCCGCGCTGTTCACGCAGCATCGCCAGCGCGACGGCGGCATGCTCGATGTCGAGTTCAAGCCGAATGATTCGCTCACCTTAGATGCCACCGGCTTCTACGCCAAACTCAATGCGACCAACTACAACCGCAGTTACAGCCTGTGGGGCAACAATTTCATTGCCTCTGGCACCGGTCAGGCGCCCAACCCGGGGTACGTGGTGCAAAATGGCACGCTGACGTCAGCAACTTTCGCGGGAGTGCCGGGCACCAACTACGGTGTCTACGATCAGATCTCCCGCCCCGATGAAAGCGCCGACACCAACTTCGGCAACCTCGACGCCGACTGGCAGGCCACCGACCAGCTGAAGTTCCTGGGCCAGGTGGGCGTCTCTACCGGCCACGGCCGTACTCCGACGCAGGACGTCTCCGAGACGGTCGCCGGTACCGGTAACGGGGCCTCCTATCAGCTGAATGGCGTCGGCAGCGCCGCCAACTGGAATCTCGGCAACACCATCACGAATACGCCGCAGCCGAATGGCGTTCCGGTCGGCTTCAGCTGGATCTTCGGCGACCAGAACATGGACGTGTTGGACAAAGAGGTGTACGCCAAGATCGACGGCGACTACAAGTTCGATGCCGGCAGCTTCAAGAGCCTCGAGTTCGGCGTGCGTTACTCCGATCACCAGCGCCATCTGTGGAACGTGATCGGCCAGGGTCCGCTCACGCCGGGGGCCTCCGATGCCGCCAACTACCCGGTCGGCTGGCAGAACTTCCCGACGGCCTTCGGCTCCGGACTCGGCGGCACCTTCCCGGCCAACATCTGGTATTGGACGCCGCAGCAGCTGGCCGAGTACGACCAGAGCTTCACCAACCGCAATCCGATCACGCGCGCCGACTGGACTTCCGACTACGGACTGGATGAGAAGGACACCGCGGTTTATATCCAGGGCAACTGGGAGGGCTCGAACTGGAGCGGCAACCTCGGCGTGCGCGGGGTGCGTACCGGCGAGGATGTCATCGTCAACGTGGCGGCACCCGCCACCGCCCCGGGCGTCATCACGGGCTCGGCCTTCGGCGACTACATCCAGCAGCCCACCGACAACACCTACAACAACCTGCTGCCGAGCGGCAACCTCAAGTTCAACTTCACGCCCGACCTCATTGGACGCCTGGCCGCGGCCGAGACCCTGGGGAGGCCGGACTACTCGGCACTCACCGGCTCGGTGCAGTTCCAGGTCTCACCGGAGAACCCCGGGCAGATCGGTACCGGTTCTGGCGGCAACCCGGACCTCAAGCCGATCCGTGCCGACAACTACGACGCGGGCCTCGAGTGGTACTTCGAGCCCAAGGCGCTGCTGTCGGTGGACGCGTTCTACATGGACCTGCACAACTATGTGGCGTTGGGCACCGTGCAGCGCACCTACTTCGCGGAGAGCAGCGAGTTCCCGAACGGCTTCCAGGGCGCCTACGACATCACGGTTCCCTACAACGCCACCGGTAAGGTGACGGGCGCGGAGTTCGCTTATCAGCAGACCTTCTTCGAGAACTGGGGCATCAACACCAACTTCACCTTGGCCAGCGGCACGCAAACCTCGGGTGTGCAGCCGCTTTCCGACGGCACACCCGGCGACACCCGGCTGGTGGGCACGTCGAAGCAGACCTTCAACGCGGTCGGCTTTTACGAGAACAAGTCCTTCAGTGCCCGGGTGGCCTACAACTACCGCTCGTCGTTCTATAGCGGACTGGACCGCTCGACCGCGTTCACGCAGGGGGGGATCGGCACCTTGTCAGCCTCGCTCGGCTACACGGTGAACGAGAACTTCACCCTGACGCTCGATGGACTGAATCTCAACAACCCGACCTGGAGATACTGGGCGCTGAACGAGTCCCAGCCGCGCGCCTTCTATAAGAACGGCTCGCAGTACTACCTGACCGCGCGCTTCAAACTGTAAATCCGCTCCAGAGGATTCCGGCCGGATGGGGATAAGCCCGTCCGGCCGGCGCGCCGGCGGCGGGATTTGGCGGCCGAGCCACCGACGAGTAACGTGCCACGGCGAGGAGAGCCGTCCGCATGACGACCGCCACGCTGTTCAACGATTCCTACAGTTCTACCACCGGCAGGAACCCGCATCCCGCGCCGCTGCCGGCGCGCCGCGTGGTCATTGTCGGCGGGGGTACTGCCGGGTGGATGACGGCACTGATCCTCGCCCGCTCACTCATCGAACGGGGCGTGGAGATCACGCTGCTCGAGTCCCCCGCGGTCGGCATCATCGGGGTGGGGGAGGGCTCGACTCCCTGGCTGCGGGGTTTCTTCGACAGCCTCGGCATCGAGGAATGCGAATGGATGCCGGCCTGCAACGCCACCTACAAGTGCGGCATCACCTTTGACGGCTGGTCGACCAAGCCCGGCTTCGAGCGCTACTTCCACCCGTTCGCCTCGATGCTCGACAACCTCACCATGAAGCAGTTCGTCCACAATGTGGACGCGCGGGTGAACGGCGCCGACGTGGACGCCCACCCGGACCGCTTCTTCATTGCCGCGAGCCTCGCCGCGCACTGCCGCGCGCCCAAGGCGCCCGAGAGGTTTCCCTTCGACATCTGGCACGGCTACCACTTCGATGCGGTGCTGCTCCNNTCGGACAATTCCTGCACAAGAAGGCGCTCGAGCGCGGCGTGCGCTACGTGAGCTGCCACGTGACGCAGGCCAACCTTGCCGCCGACGGCTCGATCGCGTCAGTCAGCACCCGCGAGGGTGAGACGATCGCGGCCGATCTGTTCGTCGATTGTAGCGGCTTCGCGGGCCTGCTCATCGAGAAGGCGCTGCAAACGCCCTACGTGAGCTTCTCCGGCAACCTGTTCAACGACGCGGCGGTGGCGCTGCCGACGCCGATCGGGGAGGAAATTCCCTCCGAGACGGTGTCGACGGCCATGCGGCACGGCTGGGCATGGAAGATCCCGCTCACCAATCGCTACGGCAACGGCTACGTCTACTCGAGCGGCCACTGCAGCGCCGACGAGGCGGAGACCGAGCTGCGCCGGCACCTCAAGCTGCTCGATGCCGACGTGCCGGCGCGGCATCTGAAGATGCGCATCGGGCGCGTCACGCGCCACTGGAACAAGAACTGTCTCGCCAACGGGCTCGCCCAGGGTTTTATCGAGCCGCTCGAGGCCACGGCGCTGCTCTTCATCCAGCAGACGGCGACCGCCTTCGTTGAGGTCCTCGAGAAAGGTGATCTGGGCGAGGAGGCGCACCAGCGCTTCAACGAGCGCGTGAATGCGCACTTCGACGGCACGCGCGACTACATCGTCACGCACTACAAGACCAGCAGCCGCGAGGACACGGAGTACTGGCGGGCCAACGCCGCGAACATGAACCTGTCGGAGCCCCTGCAGCAGCTGTACGCGCAGTGGATGTCCGGCAAGGGGATCGCCGCCGCGGTCAGCCAGCAGACCAGCCGCGTCAAGATCGCGTTGCTCGGGCCGCTGGTGCCGCTGATCAATCCGGTGCGCGCGGCCGAAGAGATCGCCNNCGCTCGGCAAGGGCTACCCCGTATTCTCCTGGTACGCGATCATGGCGGGTATGGGGATATTTCCCGACGGTGGGCAGCTGCACGCGCCGAACGTGCGCGAGGGCATCTACAGGATGGCCGAGATCGACGACCTCATCGAGCGCAGCTCGGCCAACTTCCCGGAGCATCGCGCGGCGCTCGGACACATCGTGCCGCGCCGCACCGGGCCGTCGCTCCAGGTCTACTTCTTCTGATGCCGAACGCGGCGCCGATCCGCGAATTCCACGGACTCAGCGACGAGGGCGTTCGCAATGAGGTGCTCGGCTCTTGGCGTCCCGCCGTGCTGCGTGGTCAGGTCGCCTCCTGGCCGAGCGTGGCGCTCGGCCGGCACTCGCCAGCGGCACTGGGCGATTACCTGCGGCGCCTCGACAACGGCACGCCGGTGGACGCCATCCTGACGCCGCCGGAGGCCGAGGGACGCATCTTCTACGGCGAGGGCATGAACGGCTTCAACTTCGTGCGCAACCGCCTGTCGATCAGCGCGGTCACCGAGCAGGTGCTGCGCTACGGTGCCTTTAAGCACCCGCCGGCGGTGGCAGTGCAGAGCGCCCTGGTCCGCGACTGCCTGCCGGGCTTCGCGGCCGAAAACGTTCTCGGCGTGGTCGATGCGGCGGTGCAGCCGCGCATCTGGCTCGGCAATGCGATCACGACGCCGACCCACCTCGATGAGTGGCACAACATCGGCTGCGTGGTGAGCGGGCGGCGGCGCTTCACGCTGTTTCCGCCGGAGCAGATCGCCAATCTCTACATCGGACCGCTCGACTACGCGCCGACCGGGGCGCCGATGTCGCTGGTGAAGCTCCACAACCCGGACTTCGAGCGCTTCCCGCGGTTCCGCGAGGCGCTCGCCGCCGCGCACAGCGCCGAGCTCGGCCCCGGGGATGCCCTGTATATACCGCCCCTGTGGTGGCACCACGTCGAGTCGCTCGAGCCGTTCAACCTGCTGGTCAACTACTGGTGGCACGTGCAGGGCGGCGCCGCGGTCGGTGCGCTTTCGGGCTTCGACGGCCTCCTGGTGTCGATCCTCAACCTGCGCACGCTCCCGCTCGAGGCCCGCACGGCGTGGCGCGCCCTGTTCGAGCACTACGTGTTCGGCGACCAGAATCAGGTCACCGGCCACATTCCGGCGCATCGGCACGGGCTACTCGGCAAGCTGTCGCCGGCCGAGACCGAGCGGCTGCGCGAGCAGATCGCACAACGCCTGAAGACCCAAAAGTGATGCGGGCGCGGCTGGCGCTGACTTCAGTGGCCGCAGCGCTGCTCAGCGGGCTCGGCGCGGCGCGGGCCACGGTGCCGGTCGAGGTCATCCCGGCTCCCGCGCAAGTTTCACCGGCCTCGGGCACTTTCTTAGTCCGCGGCGATACCACGATCTGGATTCCGCACGACCGCGCCGCGGCGCGCATTGCCGCTTACCTCTCCGACCATCTGCACACGAGCCACGGTCTCGCCCTCGCGGTGCGCGAACGCCGCGGCGCCGGAATCCCTCCCGGTTCGATCGCCCTGACACTCGATCCGGCGGCTCCCGGGGCAAGCCCCGAGAGCTACGAGCTTCAGGTGACGCCCGAGGAGGTCGTAGTGCGCGCCGGCGACCCGCGCGGACTCTTCTATGGGGCGGTGACGCTGTGGCAGCTGCTCTCCGCGGCGCCGCTGCGGGACGGCGCGGTTGCCCTTGCGGCGATGGACATCCACGACACGCCGCGATTTCGATGGCGCGGGCTGATGTTGGACTCCGCGCGGCATTTTCAGTCACCCGAATTCATCCTGCGCTACATCGACTGGATGGCGCTGCACAAGCTCAACGTGCTCGGCTGGCATCTCACCGACGATCAGGGCTGGCGCCTGGAGATTAAAAAATACCCGCGGCTGACCGCGGTCGGCGCCTGGCGTGTGCCGGCCGGGCGCGCTGCGCAGCGCGACATTGATCCTAAGATCGGCCGGCCGCGCCTCTATGGCGGCTTCTATACCCAGGCGGAGGTGCGCCGCATCGTCTCCTATGCCGCCACACGCAACGTTACCATCGTGCCCGAAGTAGACCTGCCGGCGCACACCACCGCGGCGCTGGTCGCCTACCCGGCGCTGGCGGCAGCGCCGGCGCGCCTTCCGGCAGCGGTACCTGCCGACTGGGGCATCTACGATCACGTCTGCAACCTCGACGAGGGCACGTTTCGCTTCATAGAGGGTGTGCTCGATGAGGTGATGGCGCTGTTCCCGGGTAAATACATTCACGTCGGCGGTGATGAAGTCGTAACCGATGAGTGGCGCGATTCGCCGCGGGTGCGCGCGCGCATGCGAGAACTCAACATCAGTGACGTGGGGGCGGTGCAGGGCTACTTCGAGCGGCGCCTTGGGCAATACCTCGCAGCCCATGGCCGGCGCCTCATCGGCTGGGACGAGATCGTGCAGGCGGGGCTGGCACCGGAGGCGACGGTCATGTCCTGGCGCGGCGTTGAGGGCGCGGTCGGCGCCGCGCGCGCCGGTCACGATGCCGTGCTGGCACCCGACCCGGTGTTGTATCTGGATCATCGCCAGGGCACCGGTCCCGAGGAGCCGCCGGGCCGCGGCACCGTCGAGTCGCTGCAGGATGTCTACGCCTTCAATCCCGTTCCCGCAGCGCTGGTGGCGGACCGGGAGCACCTGCTCGGCGTGCAGGCGAGCCTGTGGACTGAACATGTGCGCACCGAGGAGCGGGCCGCCTACATGACTTGGCCACGGGCCGCAGCGCTGGCCGAACTCGCGTGGTCGCCGCCCGAGCGCATCGGGTGGGACGATTTTCTGCAGCGCCTGCCGGCGGAGTTTGCGCGCTATCGTGCGCTCGGGATCCCCTTCTCGGAGGACGTGTTTGCGCCGCCGCGCGTCGTTGGACCGTACGCGCGGCATTGGAGCCAGGACCTGACGACCTGCAGCAACAAAGTGGTGCTGAATCTCGAGGACGACGCGCCCCTG
>PMHN01000213.1 GCA_003156695.1 Gammaproteobacteria bacterium | reverse complement strand
TATCCGCCGGCCTCGCGCCAGGACAACGCGCTGCGTAGCGCCTGGACCAGCGATACAGCCGGATTGAAGTGAGCTCCGCTCACGGGGCCGAGCAGCGCGATAAGGGTTGCGAGCACCGCCACGGTTGCGGCGGTGTTGGCGAGAAGCGCGATTGCGGTGTTGCCCCCTGCCAGGTGCTCGGCCATTACGCCCGAACCAATCACGGTCGCTGCCAGCAGCAGCGAGCCGATTCCCTCGGNNGCGGCGACGCCTTTCCGATCGCGTCCAGGTGTTCCTTTAGCATGATCCGATCGAGCGACCCGATCGGGAGGCTCGTAAGGATCTTGATGCGGCTTTCGAGCAGTCGAAAAGTCTCCCGGAAAGCGAGCCACTTCTCGGCCTCCGAACCTTCTACGGCAGCCGGATCCGGCACGCCCCAGTGTGCCGTCATAGGCTGGCCCGGCCAGTACGGACACATCTCTCCTGCAGCGTTGTCGCAAACCGTAAACACGAAATCCAACGGTGCAGCGCCGGGGACCGCGAACTCGTCCCAGCTCTTGCTGCGCAGGCCTTCAGTCGGAAGCCTCATGTGCTTGAGCAGTTCCAGCGCGATGGGATTCACCTGTCCTTTGGGGTGACTTCCAGCGCTGCAGCCGTGAAAGCGGCCGCGCCCCCAGTGATTGATGAGGGCCTCGGCGAGGATGCTACGAGCCGAATTGCCCGTGCACAGGAACAGCACGTTGTATGGACGGTCCGCCATAAGCCTCCCCTATGAGCAGTCAGTCCCCGCGCGGAGCTGCAAGGTCATAGACTCAAGCCGCAGGCGTGGAGCAACAGCCTGCTCTACAGCGGTCAGATTCAGAGGTCGACGCTTGCGCCCCGCTGCTGTGCGCGTCATACCCCGTGCTCTCGGCGCTGGTGAAGAAGATCTCCCACTCCTGGCCCTGCGGGTCCTCGATCCAGCTCTTTTCACTGTGCGCGTAACAACAGCTCGTCGCGCCCTCTTCGACCACGGGACGATCGATGCCCTTCAGCCGGGCATACATGTCCTCAAGTTCCTCCCGGCTCTCGGCCTGTATGCCCAGCTCCTGAACTCCAGGTTGTACGCCTCGTTGACTGATCGCGAAGTTCACGCGTGGATCCTCGAGCATCCACTTCGCGTAGTCAGGCTTGCGCACGGTGGGTTCGGCCGCGAACAGCTGCGAATAGAAACCGATGGACGTATCGAGGTTCTTGACGGCGACGTGGACGTGCAAGCGCTTCATGCTCTTTTCCTTTGCGCCGCGGTGCCGGTATGCGGCTGGCAGTTGGTATCGCATGCCTCGCCGGCGAGGCTGCAGCAGTTCTCGGTGAGAAACCCGATCAACGCGTTCATGCGTTCAAAGTTCGGGCTGTAGTGCAGATTGCGGCCTTCGCGGCGGCTCACGACGAGCCCCGCGTGCATCAAGCCTTTCAAATGAAACGAAAGCGTGGGCGCGGGAACGTCCAGACGTTGGATCAGTTCGGAGGGGGTGTACCCTTCCGGTCCGCGTTTCACCAGCAGGCGAAACACCGTAAGCCGCGGATCGGATGCCAGCGCGCTCAGGGCATTGACAGCTTCCAGTGCTTTCATACTTTCAATTCTATCGAATTACTATCCGATTGCAAACCCACCGTATATCAAGCGTTCTGGGTTCATGGAAGCGCATCGTTTAGGCCGTCGGATACCGGGTCGCTGTTTCGTTGTAGCCTAGACGGGTCGCCCTGTGACGAACGAACGGAGACAAACGATGGCAAAGAACGTGATTTGTCTTTGGTATGACGGCACGGCAGAGGATGCCGCCAAGTTCTACGCTCAGACCTTTCCAGACAGCGCCGTGACAGCGGTCCACCGCGCCCCGAGCGACTACCCGGACGGCAAACAGGAACAGGTGCTTACGGTCGAGTTTACGGTACTTGGAGTGCCCTGCCTCGGCCTCAATGGCGGCCCTGCGTTCGAGCACTCCGAAGCCTTTTCATTTCAGATTGTCACCGACAACCAGGCCGAGACGGACCGCTACTGGAGCGCGATCGTCAACAACGGCGGCACCGAGAGCGCGTGCGGATGGTGCAAGGACAGATGGGGCTTGTCCTGGCAGATCACGCCGCGGACGCTGCTCGATGCAACAACCGATCCCGACCGCGCGGCCGCCAAGCGCGCGTTCGAGGCCATGATGAAAATGAAAAAGATCAACATCGCCGCCATCGAAGCGGCACGGCGCGGAACTGCTCGCGCTTAGAGCGCGCGCCAGAGCAAGCGGCGTTGCGGCCGGCGGTAGGGCAACGGAGCTGCTTCCTGAGCGGAACCTCCAGGGCTGCGCGGAGCAGTGCGACTCGATTGCATCTCGGTGTGCGCTTGTGAGCGCGCTCGTCCTCACTTCAATAGAAACTGCTTCACGAACATGATCGTCGCATAGAACTGATAATCGCTATTCGACTTCTTGCTGAAGCCGTGACCCTCATCCTTTCCGATCAGGTACCAAATTGGGATGCCATTCTGGCGCACTGCGTTCACGATTTGGTCTGCCTCACTCAAAGGCACAATAGGATCTTTAGCACCCTGAATAACAAACAGCGGTTTTGTGATTGCAGAGGCATTGTTGAGGGGCGCCAGACTCTCGAGAAAGGCCCGCACTTGCGGATCTCGCTCGTCACCATACTCCACGCGTCGAAGATCTTGACGGTAGGCGGCAGTGCGTTCTAAGAAAGTGACGAGATTCGATGGTCCGACAATATCTACGGCGCAGCGGATGCGGTCGGCGTATTTTGTTGCTGTGACGAGTGCCACGTTTCCGCCATAGCTCGCGCCCGTCACCATGACTCGATCGGAATCGAGATCCGGCTGCGTCTTGATCCAGTCGAGTAAGGCACCTATGTCTTTATAGGCATTTTCTCGTAGTAGCCCGTTGCCCAGCTTCACGAATGTTTTCCCGAATCCCGTCGAGCCTCGGATATTAGGGAAAAGGAGTGCCACGCCAAGTTCGTTCAAGTAGTAATTCTGCGGGCCGAGAAAGTAAGGTTGGAACTGGTCTTCGGGCCCACCATGCACATCGATGATAACCGGGCGCTTGCCCGTGAAGCGCGCCGGCGGACTATAGAGGAAGCCCGAGATGGTCCTGTCGTCGAAGCTTTTCCAGTGAATTAGACGCGGTTGCGCGAATGCTTCTGTGTGCAGGCCTCCAAGCTCACTGAATGTCCATCTTTGGACTTTCCCCGTCTGCACATTGAGCGAATAAGCGTCGTCATTCGAGCGAGCAGAGTCGAGACTAAACCCCAGGTCGCGGCCATTCCTATGCCAGTGAATGTCGATGACTGAGCCGGCTGGAAATCCACTAAGAGGTTTCTCCCTTCCAGTGATGGCGTCGAGCAAATGCAAAGTAAGGGCACCGTCATCATTGCTCACCACCGCTACAATCTTCCCATCCGGCGAGAGCTCCATCTCCCCGATATCCCAGAGAATGGCGGTACTCAGGTACCTGTGCTGGTGGGTCGCGATGTCGATGCGTGCCAGACGCCGGAACTCCGAATCCCGGTCTGTCACAGCGTAGACGCTCTTGCCGTCCTTACTAAAATGTGCGACCGCGTAGGCAACATTCGTCGCATCGGACTTAGGGGTGAGCAGGGACTTGCTGCCGGTTGCCGTGTCAACCAGCCACAGATAGCTCTCGTTGATTGAGATTTCCTGTTCCGCCAGGATCCTGCTGTCGTCAGGGGACCAGTCAAGCGCGCTCCAACCGCCACCTTCAAGGTCGGTGAGAAGTCGATCGGTTTTTGGATCGCGAGGATCTTGTATATAGAGATCGACGTCGGTGCCATTGCGCCTGCTCGAGCCATACACAATTCGATCACCCTTGTTCGACCACACTCCAGGGCTGTTCTTTGATTTGCCGTCGGTTAGCAGCGTGATGTCGCCGGTGCGCAGATCGTAGCGATAGTTCTGATAGTTCTGATCGCCGCCGGAGTCTTTGCTGAAGATGAAGAATTCGCCACGCGTTGGCTGATACGAGANNCCGGTCGTCAAAGAACGTCAACTGAGTTCGCGCTGCACCCGGGAACTTAACTTCGTGGACCTGCGGTGTATTGGCGAAGAAGGTGACAACCAGCATCTCACGCCTGATCGGATGCCAGCTGAGCAGCTCCGCAGCTCTGCCGTTCGTGTACCTTCCGACGTCGGCGACCAGGGATCGGGGAATCGGGGGAATGCCATCAGCA
>PMHN01000216.1 GCA_003156695.1 Gammaproteobacteria bacterium | reverse complement strand
GCTGCAACGGGCAGCCCGTCCGGGACCGGCGTCATAGCCAGGGTATTGATAATGCCAAACGCGCCGTGAGCGGTCCTGATTTGTGCGCCCACGTAAACGCCACAGCGTTTGCACACAAGAAAGTCGGCAGTCTTCAGATTGAACCGATAGGGCGCAAGTAACTCGCGCTCCCGGACGTGGAACATGAGCCGTCCGTCCGGGTCGGATGTCGTAAGTGCGCCGTGGGCACGACAGAATCGACACTGACAGGCGCGAACGCTCCAGTTGGCAACCGGTAATGCCGTCTGGAAAGAAAAACCAAGTGTCCCGCAGTGACAGCCGCCGTCAAAGTTGCGCAGGAGCAAAGTCATGGCACTGGTAATAGTCGTCTAACGCTGAAGGTGGAGGCCATGCGGCGACACCGCCGTCCTTAATGGCGCCTGCAGCGATTGTCAGGCGGACACGATAGACGAAGCACCACTAGTTCGTCGCAACAAGATGTCCTCCGGTTTCGGGATCAAGGCGAACCCATCTGCCGTCGCGTCGAGCCATCAGGTAGCCGTTAACGGTGGGCCCCATACCGGCTTTCCCGGAACGAGCACCCCCGGTCACTACAAAGTCAGCGTCCGGACTGAGGGGAATCCAGGCGTCGGCGGAAATCGCTCCGGGTCGTTCGGCATCTGGATGCGCGAGCGCAAGAGACAAGACCAGCCACAGGGCTGAACCGATCAGGACGAAGCCTAATACCTTCTTCATGGATCTGGCTCCTGTGCGTAGTTGAACCGCAATGTACGACAAACGCCCGGGTGCTACGGTTCCTGCCCACCTGAGGCTGAGCTTGGGCGGCCGGCCGCCGCGGCCAGATCAGCCGCACCCGCCATGCGTCAGGGCCCGCTGCGAGCGCATCACCGGCGTGACGGTTTCAATGGTATGCATCTCGCTACTTGCGCTGCGTATGCAGTGCCCTTGCCGCCTCCCCCCAGTTCGCGCCGTCGAAGCGCCTTACCGGGAGGCACGTGGGAGGTCAGTTCGCTCAGACGTGAACAGGAGTGACCAGACGAGCGAAAGTACGGCCCACGTTGCCGCGACTATCAGCACCACTTTTACCAGCTTCATCATGAGCGTCACTCCCCACATGCTCGCAAAGGCAAAGAGCCGACACCTGAGTCGGTGTAACGCTACTGCCGCCTGCACATGCGCGCCAAGCGCTGGTTAGGCGACGCCTGGGTAAATCTCATCTGCCACCCAATAGAAGGCGATCGCAGCGGCGAACAGCATTCCAACCAGCCACAGGGCCCAGCGTCGCCGGCGCCACGAGTCCCGAAACGCTGAGTACTGCACGAGAACGTCAACGACGTACGCCGCGCAATAGCAGCCATTCGCCAGCACGGCGAGTACAAACAGCGCCAGCAGAGAGCCCCAGGTGAAGGCGCTCTGGAAATGCGGCCACGTGAATATCACCCAGCCCACAACAATTGCGGCAAGGACGAGGTTGTAGCCGATGCGCCGGGGCTCCCAATACCGGATTGCGTCGGCAAAGACCTCCCTGAACGGCGGCGGCGCTGGTGCTACGCGGGAGGATCTCGAGGTTTGTTCCGGTACAGCTATTGGCAATGCCTCCAGGCGACAACGATACCGCCGGATCAGCGCCGCGGGCTACCCTGTGTTTACCGCCCGGCTAAACAACCAGCGGGCCTACAGACTGGCCCAATCAGTAAATTCCGAATCTCGATGCAAGAGCAATCGTCACCGGGAAAACACCACGCCATGTGGGTTCGCTGAACCTGTCCAGCCGTGAGGCCACGCCCGATTGTCGAAGCTGAAGCCCGGCTTGCCGTCCGCACCGAGGAACGCGGTGTCCATCGTGACCGCGCCGGTACTCTGGTCGAGCTTCATCATGAAAAGGCGGTGATCGTCACCGTATCCGGTCACGACGAGGCGCTGTGTTCGTGCGTCCCATCCGGTCCAGTGGGGCATGAAGCCCTCTTCTATGCTCAGCCGTGACACCTCCACGGGTGTTGATGGATTGGAAATGTCGAGCACGATCAGGCCATGCGTAATGCGGTCGCTTTGAATGAGGTAATGGCCAACGATGGTCGGCACGCCGCAGAAGGCTCCGGGGAATACGTGCACCAGCTGCGACTTCGGGTGCGTCGTACCAATGTCGGTGATGCGCTCGATGCCGCAGGCGAGCGTCTGCACATACACCGAGCCGTCGGGTCCGCGCCGCGGTTCCTCCGGATCGATCTCCCCGTAGCGCCGTCCGCCGGTGTCGAAGTACACCGTCTTCAGCAATTTGAGGTCCGACAGCCGCCACACCTGGAACGTATGACCACGCGGGTCCTCATTATGCATGGATGAGTTGGTGACGACGACACGGTCGATTTCCGGCAGCGGCACCAGGCTGTACGGCATCAGCATCGCATCGGGGAACGCGGGGTCGGCCGTACTCGCTGAGCGGATCACATGCCCCTGGTCGTCGATCTCGACCAGGCCGCCAGAATTACTCATCTGCATATCGCCGCCGGCGTGCTGCATATGCTGGAAACTCGCCAGCACGTGGCCGTTGGGCAGGCGCAAGAAGGAATGCGGATGAGCATAACCGGCCAAGTCGGTAAATGAGGTCGCCACCTTCGGGTGCAGAGGGTCCCGTACATCGAACACAAAG
>PMHN01000269.1 GCA_003156695.1 Gammaproteobacteria bacterium | reverse complement strand
GGTGCGGCATGTATGACGTACTGATCGTGGGGGGCGGCCCGGTGGGCGCCTGCGCGGGAGCCCTGCTCGCGCGCGGCGCGGGCGGCCCGGGACTTGCGGTGGCGCTCCTCGAACCTAAACCGCCCGCGGCGCTGCCCGCTGGCGCGGCTCTGGAGGCGCGCGTGGTCGCGGTGTCGCGCGCGAGTGAACGCACCCTCACGAGCGCCGGGGCGTGGCCGGGGATACTCGGGCCACGCGTGTGCGCCTACGAGCGCATGCGCATCTGGCACGAGAGCGTGGCTCCCGCGAGCGCGGCGGCGCTGGTGTTCGATGCCGCCGACGTGGGTGAGCCAAATCTCGGCTACATCGTGGAAAACCGGCTGCTGCAGACGGCGCTCCTGGGCGCGTTCGTGCAGGCAGGCGGGCACCTGGAGACTGCGCAATTCTCCGGCCTGCGCATCAGCGACGCTGCGGTGGAGGTGCAGACCAGCCGCGGCACCCTGAGCACGCGGCTCATCATCGGGGCCGACGGTGCACAGTCGGCGGTGCGCGCTGCGGCCGGACTTACCGCGGCAACCTCCGGTTACGCACAAACGGCGATCGTCGCGACAGTCGCGACGCAACGCCCGCATGAGCTGACCGCGTGGCAGCGTTTCATGAAGGCCGGGACGCTGGCCTTTCTGCCGCTCGCCGACGGCACCAGTTCCATCGTGTGGTCAGCGGATGACGAGGTGGCACCGGGCCTCATGGCTGCGAGCGAGGCGGGCTTCGCTCTGGAGCTGGATCGCGCATCCGATCTGGCGCTCGGAGCGACGCGGCTCGTAAGCGGCCGCCAGTCTTTCGCGCTCCAGCGGCTCGCCGCGCAGCGCTACGCGGCCCGGCGGGTGGCGCTCATCGGGGACGCGGCGCACGTGGTGCATCCCCTCGCCGGGCAGGGTGTCAACCTGGGACTGCTCGATGCCGCCGCACTCGCCGACCTCGTCCTCGCGGCAAGCGCCGGCGGTGAGGACCCGGGAGCACTCGGGGTACTGCGTCGCTACGAGCGCTGGCGCAAGAGCGAGGTCGCCCTGATGAGCGCCGCCATCGACGGGTTCGACCGCTTGCGCGCCCACGGTACCGGACCGCTGGCGCGCCTAGCGCAACACGGGCTGTCGTGGGTGAACAGCAGTCAGGAGCTGCGACGCGTATTCATCCGCCGCGCGCTGGGGATGAGTGGGGAGTTGCCGCGGGCCGCACGCTGAATGGGCGGCGGTCGCCTACGCCTCATCCTTAATGGCATCGGCGAACTTGCGCGTGAGTCGTACCAGTTCGCTGACGTCGCGCTGACCCCAGGCTTTGAAAATCCGTCGGCCGATCCGCTCGCGAGCGGCGTCCACGGCCCGGGTCATTTCTTTTCCCTTGGGGGTAATCGCACTCTCGCGGATACGCTGATCCCTGGCGTCGGCTTTGCGCTCGACGAGACCGAGGCTTGCCAGTTTCGCGACCTGACGACTCACGGTGGTGTAATCCCGGCCCACGCGCGCGGCGAGGTCCACGACTCCGACGGGGCCAAACCTGTCGATCACGACCAGCAGAGGAAACAAAACGCGATCGAGCGCAATGGCTGCTTCCCTGACGAGTACCGCATCGCGCTGGGGACGGTTCATGACGCTCATGATGTCGAGCAGCGCGCCATGCAGATCCCGGATCTGCGTGCCGATATGTGTATTTTGCACAGTTTTTCTTGACGCCATGGGCGAGCCCCTCCTAATATGTGCATATTACACATATGGAAGCGACATGGCTGGAAATCCTCCTGATGGCGCCAGCGTGCTGGTCATCCTGGGCAGCACGCGGGCCGGGCGGCGTTGCCCGATGATCGCCGCGTGGGTACTTGGAATCGCGCGCAGCTCCACGAATCTCAGCTACGAGGTGGCGGACCTCCTCGACTGGCACCTGCCGGCGGACGATGAGCCCTGCATCCCCTGCTGGCATCCCGGCTCTCGGCGGTTACGCGCACGAACATACGCGCGCCTGGAGCCGTAAAGTGTCGAGCGCCGCCGCCATCGTGATTGTTACGCCGCAGTACAACTGGGGCTATCCGGCGCCGCTAAAAAATGCGCTCGATCACCTCTATCAGAAATGGACAGGCAAGCCGCTGGTTATCGTCACCTACGGTGGGCACGGCGGCAACAAATGCGCGGCGCAGCTGCGGCAAGTCGCCGCGGGCCTGCACATGCGACCCGTCGCGACCATGCCGGGAATTAAACGGACGAAATGATCAGGGGCGCCGCCGTCGAGCCCGAAAGGGATTTCGCGACTCATGCCGATGGGGTGCGTGGAGCCTTCGCCGAACTGCTTATTGAAATGCAGTCATCAGCCGCCGCATCGGTGGACCGGAGCGGCTAGCCGCAGCTGAACTGCGCTTGATTCAGCGCGGGCAGCTCCTAAGGGGCCGGCCGCCGTTGGGCGCGTGGCCAGGTAGACCCCGAAGGCCGCGACCGCGATGCCGGACACCTTGAGCACGGTGAGCGAGTCGCCGAGCACGAAGTAGTCGATCACCGCGGTCACCGGTGGCATGAGAAAGAAGAGCGCCGCCACCTTGCTCACGGCGCCGCGCCTGAGCAGCACGAAGAATAACGCGAACGCGGACAGCGAATTCACCCCGATCACCCAGGCAAGGCTAGCGCCGAAGGCCGGCGTTGTGTCGAAGCGGAAGCCCTCGACTACGGCGAACGGGACGAGCACCGCGGCGGCCGCGAGGTGCTGCACGGCGAGCCCACTGCGCGGGTCGACGTCCGATCCGAGACGCTTCTGATAGAGCGTGCCGACACTGATTGCCAGCAGACCCACGAGCACGGCGAGGTACTCGAGGGCTCCGCCGCCGCTCATGCCGATGCTCTCCCCGACTGCGAGGGCGACGCCAGCAAAACCGAACGCGAATCCGAGCCACTGCAACGGACGCACCGCCTCGCCGAGGAAAGCGCGTCCCAGAAGCGCCGTGACGATCGGCATGGTACCGATCACGAGCGCGATGAGTCCGACGTTCACGCCGCGTGCCGCGGCGAAGTACAACGCGCCGAACTGCAGCGCGAGCTGCAACGCGCCGACGACCGCGCTGTGCAGCGCCGCGCGCCCGTGCGGCCACCTGACCCCGCCAAGCAGCGCGAGCAGCGCGAAGATGAGCCCGGCCCCACCGAAGCGCAGCACCAGGAGCGTGAATGGCCCGGCGTGATCGAGCGCGACGCGCGCCGCCGGGTAGCCCGTGCTCCACAGCAGCACGAAGGCGGCGCTGAGCACCCCCGCCGGTACACCGACAGCAGTCCGCGCCCGGGTGACCAATGGCGCGGGCGCCTCAATCTGCCGGGTCATTACCTGCTCCTTCCGTCACCTCACCAGGCCAGCAGCATAGGCACTGCGCGCAGCGCGATAAACTGGGTAGAATACAAAAGATAATTGCTGAATCTGCAATAATCGCATGGACCGATACGATCAGCTCAGCGCCTTTGTCGAGGTTGCACGCCTGCAGAGCTTCGCGCAGGCCGCGCGCCACCTCGAGCGGCATGTTTCCGCGGTCAGCCGCGCAGTCGCGGCGCTCGAGAACCGGCTCGGAGTGCGGCTGCTGCAGCGGACCACGCGTCGGGTCACGCTGAGCGACGCCGGGCGCGGGTACTTCAAGCGCTGCGAAACGCTGCTCGCCGAGCTCGAGGGAGCCGAAGCCGAGGTACGCGAGCAGGCCGCATCTCTGCGCGGCACGCTGCGTGTCAGCGCAGCTACGGGCGCCGGCCAGTCGCTGATCGGACCGATCGTGCCGGAATTTCTCGCTGCCCATCCTCACGTGGCGCTCGACCTGCAGCTTTCTAACCGCTACGTCGACCTGCTCGAGGAGGGGTTCGATGTCGCGCTGCGGGTGGGCACGCTGGCCGCCGACTCGCGCCTGGTGGTGCGGCGTCTCGCACACACGCGGCGCGTACTGCTCGCGAGCCCCGCCTACCTCGAGCGGCACGGCAGTCCGCATACCCCGCAGCAGCTGACCGAGCACTCCTGTCTGATACTCGATATCGGCAACCGTCCGCGGCGTTGGGAGCTGCAGCGCGGGCGTACCGCGCTCGCGGTCGACGTGTCAGGTCCCCTGCACTCGAATAACTCGTTCGTGCTGCTCACCGCCTGCAGGAGCGGTGCCGGCATCGGGCTGCTGCCTGCCTCGGTGGCTACCGCGGACGTGCGCCACGGCGAGCTCGCCCGCGTGCTGCCGCAGTGGAGCAGTATCGAGCAAGGGATCTACGCGGTGTACCCGAGCGCGCGCTTCATTCCGCTCAAGGTGCACGCGTTCGTGGAGTTCGTCGCCGCGCGGCTGCGAGGCTCCGGCGAGAATTAACTCAAAGGTATGAGGTCGAGCTTCGCGGCACACACGAAGTCGTTCTCCGAGAGCCCGTGGATGGCGTGCGTCGTGAAGGTGACGCGGCAGTGGTTGTAGCCGACCTCGAGATCCGGGTGGTGATCCTCGATGTTGGCCACGTGCGCCAGTGCGTTCACGAAGCTCATGGTGCGGTAGAAGTCCTTGAACGTGAATTCCCGGTGCAGGGTCTTGTTGTCCGCGCTCACCGCCCACGCGGAAGAGACCTGTGCCAGGTATTTCTGCGACTCGGCGCGGGTCAGTGGCGCGGTGCCGCCGTCGCAGGGTTTGCATTTGCGATCCGCAAGAGCACTCATGGGGTCTCCCTGCGCGCGTAGGTGCGCGCCACGTAGCGTTCGACGATCTCCTGGAATTCCGCGGCGATGCGCTCGCCCTTGAGCGTGACCGTCTTCTGCCCGTCCTCATAGACCGGTGCCACCGCACGCTCGCCGGTGCCGGGCAGGCTTATGCCGATGTTAGCGTGCTTGCTCTCGCCCGGTCCGTTGACGACGCAGCCCATGA
>PMHN01000377.1 GCA_003156695.1 Gammaproteobacteria bacterium | reverse complement strand
TGCGCTACCAGACTGCGCCACGCTCCGACACGAATTCTTCCTAAGGAATACGACGCTGGGGAGCGGCGCCGCACCCGCATGATACTTGCCTTTGCAGCCGCAGTCAGGCGGGTGCCGAGGGCCTTTACTTTCCGTCCTCCGTCAGGGCCGTAAAGGAGTGCTGCAGCAGCTCGAGCCGGCGGCTCATCGTCTCCTGCGACTGCACGCCCTCTCTCGTGACTTCGAGCCCATAGCGGACGCGACCGTCTGGCCCCGACCCCGGCGGCTCTACNNCGGCAGCGCTGATGCGGGTCTGACCGTTCTGACTTTCGATCAGGCCGTTGTACGGAAAGCTCCGTGTCTTCAGCTTGGTCCAGTTGCTCTGCCAGCTGTCCGGGAGCGAGGTAGGCGGCTCGGTCCGGCGAACGACGTGGATCCAGTTATGAGTGTGCGGGTCCTCGCTGAGCACGAGACGATTGACGCCCCACGTGACGGCGTCGCCCTCTCCTGAGAATCCGAAGTCAAGGNNCTTGACCGTCACCTCATAGCGGTCCGAATGGAACGCCACTTCGCGCTCGGGATCGATCCTGATCCTGATGGCGTCGAAGGCCTTGGGTCGCACGCCTTGTTGCGCCAGATAGTCCTGCCATTGAGCGAGGCTGCCCTGCATCGTCACGTAAACGAAATCGCATATCACCTGCTGGGTCTTGTGTACGACGTCGAGCAAGCCGCTATTGATCCGAGTGAGCGCTGCAACGTAGCCGTCGGGCGTCGGCAGACTCGCGACGCTCAGGTACTGATCGTCGTAGGGAATTGCCCAGTCGCGCACTTGCCAGGTGCGCCCCCACCGGTCCGTGAAATGGCTTGAGTTTTTCGGCTTACCCAGCGAGGTCACGCGTACAGAATCGCTGCCCACAGTCCGGCGCACCTCGTGGGCCTTGAGCAGCAGATCCATGTAGACCTTGTCGTCGCCGTACAGCGTTGCGAGCCCCATTCCGTCCGGGGCTCGCAGCCGCACGAAGGCCGCGTTCTGCTCGACGAAACCGTTGCGGTCGAGTTGCACGGTCTGGACCTGGGGCGCCCCCACGACCCAGACTTTGTTCGGATCCTCGCGCATGATCTGCGGAAAGGCCGCGCGATCGATCGTGTGCAGCAGCCGCTCGGATCCCGCACCATGCGGAAAGAGATGATCCGCGTTGTCCGCGAGCAGCTTCATCTCGGCCCCCGAGATCAGTCCTGCGGTGCGCTGCCACGCGGTCGTGTAGAACTCCGCCAGCGGCTTCGGCAGATCGAAGCGCTCATCAATCCTGAGCGTCTCGCTCCCCTCGAAGATCGCCAGGCGCACCGGAACACGGCCTCCTAAGCTGCCCTCGCCGTCCTTGGCATTGAGGACCTCGGCGATCGGCAGCGCCATATTGAGATTCTCTGCGGGTGACTTGCGTAGCACGACGCCGATGACTTTGCCGTGCTCATCGATGAGCGGGCCGCCGCTATTGCCAGGCGAGGCTGCAGCCGAGAAGCGCAGCCACTGCCACCGTCCGTCGAGCTCCTCGGGCGTATCCGAGGTATAGAGGCCATCGCGGATGATCACGCCCTCCCCGAGCGCGTTGCCCACCGCGTAAACGGTCGAATTCAGCGCCGGCTTGCGGCCGGCCGTCAGGGACCTTGCGTCCTTCGGCGGCTCGCGCAGCGAGAACACGACGAAATCGCGGCCGTCGGAAAACTTGAACACCTGGTCGACGTCGTGGACCTTACCGGCGCCGTCGCGCAGTGCCGGCGGCCCGAACTGGCTGTCGATGCCGAGATCGATCACGTGCGCTGCCGTCACATATCGGTTTGGACCGATGGCGAAGGCCGTGCCGATCGAGCGGTACTTGTCCGTGCGCTGCTGATAGGGAAGCAGATCCATCGGCAGCTCGCGGTCATAGGTGACCTGACCCTCGGGGGGCTTGAGCTGCACCACCTCGAAGGTGGCGGTACGGATGTTCTGCTGGACGCTGCTGCTTAACTCCGCGCCATGCGCGGGCGCGGCCCACCCGAGCCAGGCGATGAGCGCCGAAGCGCAGATCGCGAGGAAAACTACTGGGTGCCGAGCGCGCAAGCGTTGCTCAGCGCCGCAGAATCTTCATCAGCTCTTCGAGCTCGACTCGCAGCTGCTTGACGATCTGCTGGCTCTGGGTCACGTCGGTACGCGCCTCTTCGCCGCCGAGCTTGTTGCGCGCGCCACCGATGGTGAAGCCCTGCTCGTACAGGAGACTTCTGATCTGACGGATGACGATCACGTCCTGGCGCTGGTAGTAGCGTCGGTTACCGCGGCGCTTCACCGGCTTTAACTGCGGAAATTCCTGTTCCCAATAGCGCAGCACGTGCGGTTTGACTCCGCACAGCTCGCTCACCTCACCGATGGTGAAGTAGCGCTTGCCGGGAATCGCCGGCAGCTGTGCGTTATTCCTTGGTTCCAACATAGGCCTCGACCCGTGCCTTGAGTTTTTGCCCTGGGCGGAACGTCACCACACGCCGTGCGCTGATCGGAATCTCTTCGCCGGTCTTGGGATTGCGACCGGGACGCTGGTTCTTGTCGCGCAGATCGAAATTGCCGAAGCCGGAAAGCTTAACCTGCTCGGCGGTCGACAGTGCGGCACGAACTTCCTCGAAGAACAGGTCCACGAGCTCCCGCGCTTCGCGCTTGTTCAGTCCGAGCTGATTGAACAACGCTTCCGCCATCTCCGCTTTAGTCAGGGCCATTTCTTTTATTCTCGAACTCTGGCGCTCAGGTGCTCGCGCAAATCTGTCACTACGGAGGCCATGAGGCGCTCCACATCTTGGTCGGTAAGGGTGCGAGAAATATCTTGAAAAATCAAGCCTAAGGCGACACTTTTTCGACCTTTTTCTAGGCCCGGTCCCCGATAGACGTCAAAAATGCGCAGACTGCGCAGGAGGCTTGATGCCACCAAGGTTACACGCTCAGCCAGGGTACTTAAAGTGACCGACTCATCCACCACCACCGCGAGGTCGCGGCGCACCTGCGGGAAGCGCGAAATCTCCTGGTAGGCGGCCCGCTGCACCGCCAGGGCCGCAAAATCCACCTCGAACAACACCGGCGCATATGTAAAGTCGAGGCGCTTTGCAAGGGCCGGATGCAGTTCGCCCACAAAACCGACGGTTCTTCCGCGCCGCAGCACGCGCGCACTGCGTCCCGGATGCAGCGCCGGCAGCACCGCGGCTTCGAAAACGAAAGACTCAGTCTCGCCGGTTGCTGCGAACAGCGCCTCAAGATCGCTCTTCACATCGAAGAAGTCCGCGGCGGTGCGCATGTCCTTCGTGACGCCCCATTGCTCGGGCAGCCGCGCACCACAGGCGATGCCCGCGAGCGTATCGATCTCCTGCGTGACAGCGCCTGTCACTTCAAAGCGCGTGCCGTGTTCAAACAGCCGCATCCGTTCCTGTTGCCGCCGCTGATTCTCCTGCGCGGCGTGCAACAGGCCCGGCCACAACGACACGCGCATCACCGACAGGTCGCTGGCGATGGGATTTTCGAGCGCCAGCGCCGCGCGGTCCGGGAACAGCTGCTGCTGCAGCTGCGGATCGACGAACGCCAGCGTGATCGCCTCCTGATAACCGCGCGCCGCCAGTGCCTCGAGCACCGCAGCTTCCGAGGGTTGCTCCTCGGGAAGCGGGCGAAACTGCTGCGGCACTTGCGCGTGCGTCTCGGGGATCGCATCGAAGCCCACGATGCGTGCGACCTCCTCGATGAGATCCGCTTCAATCCCGATGTCGAAGCGGTAGGCGGGAGGCGTGACCTGCCAGCCGTCCGCATTCGGTGTCACCTGCATCTGCAGCGAGGTAAGCGTGCGGGTCACGCGCTCGCGCGGCACTTCCACGCCCAGGAGGCGCGTGAGGCGGCTCGCGCGCAGTGCCACACTCGCGCGCTGCGGCAAGTGCGCAGCCGATTCGGTGACAGCAACCGGACCGGCGGCACCGCCGGCGATGCCCTGCAGCAGCACGAGCGCGCGCTCCATGGCGCGCACCTGCTGGGTGGGATCGACGCCACGCTCGAAGCGCTGGCTGGCATCCGTCACCAGCCCATAGTGGCGCGCGCGACCGAGGACCGCTGCGGATGAAAAGAACGCCGACTCAAGCAGCACGTCCGTGGTCTCGGGCGTGACCGAGGTGCGCAAGCCCCCCATGACGCCGCCCAGCGCCACCGGTCCCTCGGCGTCCGCGATCACGAGTACGTTGGCCTCGGCGGTAATGGCGTTGCCATCCAGGAGCGTGAATGATTCCCCGGAACGCGCCATGCGCGCCCAGATACCGCCCTTGAGTTTGCCGAGATCGTAGGCGTGCATCGGCTGACCCAGTTCGTGCATAACGTAGTTGGTCACGTCCACAACCGGGCTGATGGAGCGCAGGCCAGCGCGCCGCAGCCGCTCGCGCATCCACAGCGGCGCGACCGCCCGGTTGTTGATACCCCGCACAATGCAAGCGGCGAACTTCGGACACGCCGCGGGCGCATCGAGCTTCACCGGTAATCGCTCGCTGTGCGCGGGCGCGACGTTGCCGGCAGCGGGACCGGTTATTTTCGTTCCGGACAGCGCCGCCACTTCGCGCGCAATGCCGATGACCGACATGGCATCCCCGCGGTTGGGCGTCACGTTGATATCCAGCACCGCTTCATCGAGTTTGAGATAGGCGCGCAGCGGCTGTCCCACCGGGGCATCCGCGGGCAGTTCCAGGATCCCACCCGAGGCTTCCGCGAGCCCCAGTTCCTTCGCGGATGCGAGCATGCCCTGCGACTCCACGCCACGCAGCATCGCCGCCTTGATGGTGAGATCACCGGGTAGCTGCGCCCCGACCACGGCGAGCGCGCTCTTCAATCCCGCGCGCGCGTTCGGCGCGCCGCAGACGATCTGCAGCGGCTCCCCGCTGCCGGTCGAGACGCGACACACCTGCAGCTTGTCTGCCTGCGGGTGAGGTTCGACGCTCAGAATCTGCGCCACCACGACGCCGGAGAATGGCGGCGCCGCTTCCTGCAGCGCCTCGAGCTCGAACCCCGCCATGGTGAGGCGCGCGCCAAGCTCGGGCGGCGGCCACGGCACCGGCACCCAGTCGGCGAGCCACGAGTACGGGATCTTCATGCGCTGAAGGTCCGGAACTGCTTGAGGAAGCGCAGGTCGTTCTCGAAGAACAGGCGCAGATCGTTCACGCCATACCGCAGCATCGCGAGCCGATCGATGCCGGCGCCAAAGGCGTAGCCCGTGAAGCGCTCCGGATCCACGCCGCTCGCTGCCAGCACATTCGGATGCATCATTCCGCAGCCGGAAACCTCCAGCCATCCGGTCAGCTTGCAGGTGCGGCAGCCGCGCCCGGCGCAGAACACGCACGACATGTCGACTTCGGCGGACGGCTCGGTGAAGGGAAAGTATGAGGGTCGCAGGCGGATGGCGACCTCGCGCTCGAAGAACGCCTGCAGAAAACCATGCAGTGCCGCCTTCATGTTGGCGAAGCTGATGTTCTCACCGACCACCACCCCTTCGAGCTGATGAAACATCGGCGAGTGGGTCATGTCCGAATCGCGGCGGTACACGCGCCCGGGTGCGATGACGGCGAGCGGCGCCCCATGTGCCTTCAGTGCGCGAATCTGCACCGGAGATGTATGGGTGCGCAGCAGGCGCCCGTCGGCAAAGTAGAAGGTGTCGTGCATGGCCCGCGCCGGGTGATCGGGCGGGATGTTGAGCGCCCCGAAGTTATGGAAGTCGTCTTCGATCTCCGGACCCGAAGCGACATCAAAACCCGCACGCCGGAACAAGCTCTCGATACGCAGCCGCGTCTGGGTCACCGGGTGCAGCCCACCGGGCTCCTCGCCGCGACCCGGCAGCGTCACATCGATGCGCCCGGCCGCGAGCTGTCGCTCGATGTCGGTGCGCGCCAGTGCCGCGTGCCGCGCCTCGATGGCGCCCTGCACTTCACTCTTCGCGGCATTGATGCGCGCGCCGGCGGCCGGACGCTCGGCGGCCGCGAGGCCACCGAGGGACTTGAGCTCCTCGGTGAGCGTGCCCTTCTTGCCCAGCCAGCGCACACGCGCCTCCTCAAGCGCTGCGAGATCACCGCACGCGGCGACTTCGCTAAGCGCCTGCCGGGTGAGAGCCGTCAGGTCCGCCACGCGACCGGCTGCCGGTCAGGTAATTCCGAGAGCGGTCTTGGCCTGCTGCGCGATCGCGCCAAACGCCGCCGTATCGTGCACGGCGATGTCCGCAAGCACCTTGCGGTCGATCTCCACGCCGGCCTTGCCGAGGCCGTTGATGATGCGGCTGTAGGTCAAGCCATACAGACGCGCCGCAGCGTTGATGCGCGTGATCCACAGCGCACGGAACTCGCGCTTGTTCTGTCGCCGGTCGCGGTAGGCGTACTGTCCCGCCTTGATCACGGCCTGCTTGGCCGCCCGATAGGTCTTGCGCCGGGCGTTGTAGTAGCCCTTCGCCTTGCCTAAAACTTTCTTGTGACGGCGCCCGGCCGTCACGCCACGCTTTACTCGTGCCATGTCAGTGCTCGCTTATTTGTGATGGGGGAGAAGTTGCACGAGACGACCGACATCGCTTTCGTGCACCAGACTCGAACCGCCAGAGCGAGCGTGGCGTTTGACCTTGCGGGTCTTGTGGCCGAGATTGTGGCGCCGTTTTGCTGCATAGCCTTTGAAGCTCTTCGCCGTTTTGCGAAAACGCTTGGCCGCAGCCCGGTTGGTTTTCAACTTGGGCATCGACGTAACTCCTATTAATAGCTTCCGTTCGCAAGGCGCCTGTTACGGCACCCGCTAGGGGCGAACGATCAAAAGGCCCTTCAAGGCCCGTCGAGCGTTACTTCTTCTTCGGTGCAAAAACCATGATCATCTGCTTGCCTTCCATGAGCGGGTTCTGCTCGACCACCGCGTGCGGGGCCAGGTCAGTTGAAACCCGGTCAAGGAGCCTGCGCCCGATGTCCTGGTGCACCATCTCGCGGCCGCGGAACCTCAAGGTCACCTTGGCCTTATCACCCTCGGTCAGGAAGCGGATGAGATTACGCACTTTGATCTGGTAATCCCCCTCTCCCGTACCGGGACGAAACTTAACTTCCTTAACCTGAATCTGCTTCTGCTTGCGCTTGGCCGAGTGGGCTTTCTTGTTCGCTTCGAACAGGAACTTCCCGTAGTCCATGATGCGCACGACCGGCGGTTCGGCGGTCGGCGAAACTTCAACCAGGTCCAGCTGCGCGGCCAACGCCATTTGCAGGGCGTCGTAGCGGGACATCACTCCGGCCTGCGACCCATCGGCCGCAATCACACGCAGTTGCGGCGCGCTGATGTCCTCATTGCGCCGGACCCGCTTTGTTGCACTAGCGATTCGTCAACCCTCCACACTCACGCGCCCGCGGCTATTGAGCTCGATACGGAGTCGTTCAGCGAACGTCTCCGGGACCATCGTGCCCAGATCCTTGCCGCTTCGGGTGCGCACTGATAACAGATTCGCGGCCACTTCCTTGTCGCCCGCGACCACAAGATACGGAACACGCTTAAGCGTGTGCTCGCGAATCTTAAAGCCCACCTTCTCGTTACGCAAGTCGCTCTCGACCCGAAAGCCCTGATTTTTCAAGGATTCCGTAACCTTGAGGACGTACTCATCGTGCCGGTCGGTAATGCTCATGACCACCGCGTGGGTGGGCGAAAGCCATGCCGGGAGCTTGCCTGCGTGGTGCTCCAGCAGGATCGCGAAAAAGCGCTCCAGCGAGCCGAAAATCGCGCGGTGCAGCATCACCGGGGTGCGTTTGGCGCTGTGCGCATCGATGTAATAGGCGCCCAGGCGCTCGGGCATGTTCAAGTCCACCTGCAACGTGCCGCACTGCCAGTCGCGCCCGATGGCATCCCGCAGTACGAACTCGAGCTTCGGCCCGTAGAAGGCGCCCTCGCCTTTGTTCAGGGTGTACTCGACGCCGGCGGCAGCGGCCGCGGACTTCAGTGCCGTTTCCGCGCGGTCCCAGATGTCGTCCGAGCCGACGCGCTTCGGCGGACGGTCGGCGAACTTGATGGCCACATCCTCGAAGCCAAAGTCACGGTAGATATCGAGGATGAGCTTGGTGATTGCCACCGACTCTGCAGTGATCTGCTCCTCGGTGACGAACACGTGACCGTCATCCATCGTGAAGGCGCGCACCCGCATGAGTCCATGCAGCGCCCCCGAGGGCTCGTAGCGATGCACCTTGCCGAATTCGGAGAGTCGCACCGGCAGCTCCCGATAGCTGCGCAGGCCGTGCTTGAAAATCTGCACGTGCCCCGGGCAGTTCATGGGCTTGATGGCGTAGAGCCGCTCATCCGGGGTGCGGGTGAGAAACATGTTCTCGCCGAACTTCTCCAGGTGCCCGGACTGCTCCCACAGGCTCGCGTCCAGGAGTTCCGGCGCACTGACTTCCTCATAGCCGGCCGCGATCTGGCG
>PMHN01000344.1 GCA_003156695.1 Gammaproteobacteria bacterium | reverse complement strand
AGTTGTAGATCTCGCCGTTGTAGCTGATTCTCGGGCCACTTGCGCCGAGCACCATTGGCTGAGCGCCCATGGGCGAGAGATCCAAGATGCTCAGCCGCCGATGCGCCAGCGCTACTTCTTCCTCGACCAGCACGCCTTCCCCATCGGGGCCGCGGTGCGCGAGTGCGTCCGCCATGCGCGTGACCATGGCGCGCCGATCATCGATCCCGGCTGGTCCGTATATACCGCAAAATCCGCACATCTCAGGATCCGCTCACGCGGCTTGCCTGCTGCACAGGGTTTCTGAGCAGAACTTGGTCACAGATGGTATACGCGGCTGGCGCCTGCGTTAGTCCTGGAGCTGTCAGCTGAACAGGAGGCTGCGCGTTCCTCACGAGCGCTGCAGCATCAGCGCGGATCTTCGGTGTTCGATTGTGGCGGCGAACTCACCGCAACGATCGGTCTGGCAGCGCGGCGTCCCCTTCTCATTATCTGGCCGGCGGCAGGACCTGTGTTGAAGATCAAGTCGAGGGCGCTCGCGTAGGGCATGAACGGACCGAATNNCTCCGCTCCGGGCGGAGAAATGTAGGTGTCGGCCCCCACACACTCACAGATTGCGGCCACGTGCTCGCCGCGTCGCCCCGGCGCAGCCAGCGCACTGGCCCTGATCATCGATGTGGTAACTCCAAGCTTGTCGGCCATCCACAGGATGAGCTCACAGTTAAGCTCCAGCAAACTCGCCGTGGATGCGCCGAATTTCAGGATTCGGGCTAATTCGGCGAATGTCTCGCCAAAGAATGGCGCCCTGGAATAGTTTGCCTGCAAAGTGCCGATGGTTTTCTTGACGAATCGATCATCAGCCAGCTTGCAGTCAATGATTCGCTGGTACAGGCGGCCGGCGGTCTTAACGGGTACGCTCAGGAATTCCAGTCCGTGAGCCGTCCGCACGCGGTTGTGCTGCTGCCATGTCTGCTTTGAGAACTGCACGTCATCCAGGATGATCATCACGTCGCTCTGATCGACGAGGTCGAACCAGCCGATCCAGGGCAGAAATGTGGGTTGACCTATGGCGCAGTGCATTCAAGGGCCCCTCGCTCCGATGAGGGATAAAGACTAAACATGGATTCTTTTCGATTGCGCTTTGTTCTGCAAAAACCAGCGATTTGTGAAATATAGGAGATTGTAATCAAAAAGAGTCCGCCCGAGCACAGGTCAGCGCGAAAGAAGTTAAAAATGTTAGCGCGGTAGCTGTCGACTTCAAAGGCCGGCGCGCCAGACTGCCACGCCACACATGCGGTCCGGCCACGATGCAGACGCTCGGGAAGTTGGTAATAATGCGCGGATGAGCGTCCCGATGGCCCTTGGTAACCGCGATGCGCCGACGCCCGGCAGGCGCCTGTCTAGAAGCAGTTCTCCCTCCGTAGCAATTCGCGTCGACAGCGGCGCTCACATCGGCGGCGGCCATTTACTTCGCTGCATGACGCTTGCGCATGAGCTGCGCGGCCTCGGTGCCAGAGTTTCTTTTGTAAGTCGTGAACATCCGGGCCATCTATTGGCCCTGCTGGACGACTCCGGCTACGTCGTGCATCGATTGCCAGCGGCCCGGCTCACCGTATCGAAGCGGGCGGATCATGTCGCATGGCTCGGCGTTGCACAAGAGCAGGACGTGATGGATACCGTGGCGGTGCTCCGTGGGCAGCACATCGACTGGGTGGTTGTTGACCACTACGCAATAGATGCTGAATGGGAGCGGCTGGTCCGGGAGGCCGTGTCGGGAAGCGTAATGGTCATCGACGACCTGGCTGACCGCACTCACGACGCTGCTCTGCTCCTCGACCAGAACTATTTCGGTTCCGAGACCGCGGGCCGATATAACCGACGTGTCCCAGTGCATTGCGATCGCCTGTTGGGGCCCAGGTACGCGCTGCTGCAGCCCTCCTACAAGCACCTGCGCCAGTTGTTGCAACGCCGATCGGGGACGGTCGAACGCATTTTGGTTTACTTCGGTATGCACGATCCAACCCGGGCAACGCTCAAGGTGCTGCAGGCAATGAGCTGCCCGGAGTTGTTGCCTACTGCGATTGATGTGGTCGTGGGCAACGACCCGGCTTTACTCAGCGAGGTGCGGTCGGCGGCGCGTGCTCGACCGGGAATCACGGTCCATGAAACGACGCCGAGCCTTGCCGAGCTCATGGCGAGCGCAGATCTGGCGATCGGCGCTGGCGTCGCTACCACCTGGGAGCGCGCCTGCCTTGGAGTCCCCACGATTGTCGCGACCGTCGCCGATAACCAGGTCGGTCTGGCCAGCGCACTGGCCGCTGAAGGATTCATCGCACTGGTCGGGCGGTCGTCATCGATGTCCAGTCACTTGTGGCAGGTGGTTTTACGACAGTTGCTCAGCGAGCCCGAGCGCGTGGTCACACTCGGCAATCGCGCCCATGAGCTGACAGATGGACACGGTGCTGCCCGAGTCGCACGCCATATGGTGGGTGGGGCAATAGCGGAGGTAGTTCTACGCCGCGCCAGGGCACTCGATGAGTCGTTGTTGCTCGAATGGGCCAACGACCCTGAGACCCGGCACTTTGCCTTCAACCGGGCACAGATCGNNGTCAGCACCACCAATGGCTCTTGTCGCGGCTCGCGGATGCAAGTTGCGTGATGCTGATCGGCATTGATCCGCACGGGTTGCCGCTGGGTCAGGTACGTTTCGACCTCCACAGCGACAGAAACGAGGCAACGATCAACATCAGTGTTGATGTCGCACTGCGTGGGTTGGGCGTTGGCTCGGTTCTGCTGCGGGAAGCCGTCGCCACATGGCGCAAGCAGTGTCCTAATACTCCGATCATCGCTGAGGTCGTCGTAGGGAACGAGGCCAGCAGACGGATTTTCTTAGCTGCCGGTTTCACCGTTACCGCATCGCGACGCTCCGGAACTACCACATTCGAGTCTCGAATCTGAGTCCATCAAGGCGCGCGAGTCCTGTCGGCCNNCGATGCGCATAGATCGTGTAGTCGCTGTGATAGCATCGAACGATGGATCATGCATTCGCATGGATGCACTTGCATCGTAGTTCTCCGGCGCGCGCCGCAGTCGTCCTCGCGGTACTGGCACTGGTCGCGGTCTACCAGTTCCTGCCCTCTCTGCACCTCTTCGTGCCCTTTCAGATCGCCGGCAAGAATATCTGGACCGTGATGCCGGCGGTCATCATGATCGCGCTCTTCTTGCTCATTTTGCCTGCTATCTGGCGCACGCCGCTCACACCTGTGCAGGCGGGCGGCTTCGTTACACTCGCCTTCATATGGTTGATCGTGCTGCTGAGCAGGATCGCGATCTTCGGGGACACCGTTGACATTCTGCGGGAGCGCTACCTGCTGCTTTTCTTCGTCTTTAGCGCCGTGCTCCGCTACGTTGCGGTCGATCCGAGAAGCCGCACACAGCTGGCAAACGTGCTCATCGGCGCGCTGTGTATACAGGCGGTCCTCGGAATTATCCACACTCATTTCTTACCGTTTGTACAGGTGGCACCCGATAGCACAGGCGATCTCGGGGTCACGGTAGAACTCGACCAGGGTTCAGGTGAGACCGGAACACTGCTGGTGAGGAGTGGCTTCGCCGACGTGGTGGTCTGCGGGCAATTCGTGCTTCTAACCGAGCGCCGTATCCCATTCACGCTGCGAGCAGTCATTATGGCAGTGATGCTCTACGCCGTGAGTTTAAGCGGTGCCCGGTACGCGCAAGTATGGTCAGCGCTTCTCACTGCAGGACTCTTCGTCAATCGCAGAATGGATCGAGCAGCACCGGTGGTGCTGGCCGCCATCGCTGTGGTAGCCATCGCCATGTCGGTCACAGGACGGACACCATTTGAGCTCCAGTCGGAGCTGCGCTTCGACCAGGACAGCGGCGGTCGCGGGGAAAAGCTTGGACTCGTCATAGAGGTTCTTTCAAACTACTGGCCGCTTTCTGCATTCATCGGTGTCCCGGGCAGCGCAGCCCTGAATGCAGTCAGCGCAACCGGTGATGTGATCTCGGATGACTCGTTCGGCGAAATGGCCATGGATTTTGGCCTCACGGGATTGTTGCTGTTCCTGACATGCCTACTCGTCTGGCTCGTGAGATGGCCGATATCAATACTTTCGGCGCTGATGCTGATTTTCCTGTTCGGCAACTTCGCGATCACCAACTCAATACTGTGGGATCCGTGGTTATTTTATTTCCTGGTTGCCTGGTGGCTCGTGTACACCGGAACGCGCAAGTTCAGACCCGGTACGCCGACCACCCAGCCCGCAGTCGAAGCCACCCACTAGCTGGCGCTCGAGTGGCGCGCGGCGCATTTGATTCCCGTGGTCGCGCGCGGCTATCGGACGGTTTAGCGCGTCGTCTCTTTCCAGATACTCACAGAACTCGCCGATCACTCTGTCATCGAAGAAATAGCCGAAGCGTTTTCCTTAGTGCATTCAGGTCTGTCCTCACGTAGCTCACCGAAAGCCTGCGTTGCCTTCGCACTCTGTTGCGCATCCTGCTCGCGAGGCGAAACACGACGGGAGGTAAAAGCCAATAGCCCAACCTTGCCAGATTCATTGCAGCTTCTCGTGGCGAACCAGCGACCTTAGGAACAGCTCACGAACGCAAAGACGCCGAAGCGGCTATCGAGCAGCGGAAACTCCATGCGCTCAAACACCTTCCCCGGAAAACATCCGGGTAGCCGTTCCGGATCGAGCGTCGTGCGGGGATCGAAATTGTTATAGGTGAGCATCACGACGCGAGTGCGGTCGAAGCCGCGCAGCGCCGCGACGTGACGAGCGTAATTGGAGATGACATCCGCGGGCATCTCGACGAAGGAATGAGCGTTGTAGAACAAATCGATACTGACTGCCAGCCGCTCGATCTGCCACGGCGCGATAGCCAGTATCTCCAGATTGTCGTTGTCGGAGAACTCAATCTGCGACAGCCCGCGCGTCTGCCCGTAGTCGATGACAGCCGCGCCGTAGATTGCTCGCAGGTACTGGGTCCCGATATACAGATTGGGTGGTATGTCCAAATAGACGACCTTTCTGAGCTTCGGGTAATTCTCTATCAGACAGTGTATGTTCGCGCCGAATCCGCCGCCGATCTCGAGAATGCTCGAGACGTCGCTGAACCGGCATTTACTTGCAACCCGATCATGTTGGTGGAGAACGTTTAGGTAGTGGGTCGCGATGCGACGCTCACCCAACTCGACATACTCCAGACACCCTCCCAGGAGAGAGGGCGGAAAGCAGTAGCGCTCGACGAGTTCGCGCACGCGGTGGCTCTCACGCAGCATGATGCTTCTCAGGCGCCGGGCCTCCGCCTCGTGCGCGCGCGTAAGCGCGACCTGCGAGTTGNNCAGAAAAGTCCGCAAAACGGAGCGCACTCCGCCATTGAGATCGTGGCGAACGTCGACGTAAACCGAATCAGTGAAGCTCAAGCCGATCGTCGAGGTGGCGCCGCGAAAATCGCCAATCCCGTGCCGGCTGATCTGGTCGGCCGTATTTTTGGTCTTACGGTTCCAATACGCGCCAGGCCGGTATAGCTCGCTTTGAGCCGCCGCGTCTTGCAACATCGACGCCAACAGTGCGCCGTTGTCCTGGAGTTCCGCGGTGATCGCCTGCTTCATTTTCCAAAACCTCT
>PMHN01000051.1 GCA_003156695.1 Gammaproteobacteria bacterium | reverse complement strand
CACAAGCAATACATCGCCAAGTATGGCGAGGATCTGCCGGAAATCCGCCACTGGAAATGGCCTGCGGACTCGCCCGTGACCGCTCGCTATTGATCCGGGTTTTCTTGGGGTCACCCGCAGCATCTGCCGCGCCCGNNCATCACGCACACTGCGTCCGGATTTGCTCGATCTCACGGGTCGGCACGTGTCAACACCCACTGAGGCCTTCAAATGAGCTCAAAATCACCCCCACGACGTAGCCGGCTTCCGCACATGGCGGTTGGCGCCACAGGCGTACTCATGTTCGCCGTGGCCGCATGGGTCGCGGCGTGCGCATCAACGCCGCCTGCGCCAACGGCCAGCTTAGAGGCCGCTCGGCTGGCGATCGCAAACGCCGAGCAGGTCGATGCAAGCCGCTATGCCGGCGAAGAGCTCGGCGAGGCGCGCATCAAACTTGCGTCCGCGGACACTGCTGTCACCGAGCACAAAATGATCCTGGCAGGACGGTTCGCCGAGGAGTCGCGCGCCGAGGCGGAGCTTGCCTCGGCGAAGACTGGGACAGCCAAGGCCGAAGCCGTCAACGCTGAGATGACACACAGCACAGGTACCTTGGTTGAGGAAATGCAGCGCAGCCCAGGAGATAAGCCATGAAGACGGCTAACTCCAGTGTTGCGAATCTGCGCAAGACATTGGTTGCGACGACTATAGCGTCTGTGTTGCTTGCGGCGTGCGCGGCAGCACCGCTTAAGCCGGATGGCGCCGCCGAAGCGCGCAATGAGCTGACGCAATTGCAGTCTGATCCGAACCTGGGGAGTCGCGCACCGCTGGCGATGAAAGAGGCTGACGTTGCCGTAAGCGTCGCGGAGCAACCGCAGGCTGACAGGGAGCTGGGGGCGTACAGGGTCTATCTGGCCGAGCGGAAAGTCGCAACGGCCAGAGCGCTGGCTGAGACGCGCTTCGCAGAGGATCAGCGTGCCGCGATAAGCGCGCGGCGCGAGAAAGCCCGTCTCGATGCCCGCACGCACGAAGCAAACGTCGCCGAGAATCAGGTCGCGACGGACCGCATAGCCGCTGCCAGCTCAGAGCAGGATGCGGCCGAGATGCAGCGGCAGATCGACGCGCTGCAGGCGAAGGCCACGGATCGCGGTCTGGTACTGACCCTTGGCGACGTGCTGTTCGAGAGCGGGAGAGCTGATCTGAGGGCGGGGGCCGACGGCAAGTTGAACAAGCTGGTCGCCTTCCTCAATAAGTACCCGGACCGCGTTGTCACAATCGAGGGCTATACGGATAGCGTCGGCGGCGAAGACTACAACCAGGCACTGTCGCAGCGTCGCGCTGACTCAGTGAAGTCGTACCTGCTTAGAGAAGGCATCGAATCTGGCCGGGTTACCGCATCGGGCATGGGCGAGAACGATCCGGTGGCTGGCAACGATTCCGCGATGGGTCGGCAGCAGAACCGTCGCGTCGCGGTGATCATCAACAATCCGCCGACTGCGTTGAGATAAAACCCCAGGCCGCGCGGCGCAGCCTTACTGCCAGTAGCCCGGACGTTGGTAGTGGCGGTGCAGGCTCGCTTCGTGGGCACGCGAATAGTNNCCAGGCTCGCTTCGTGCGTTCGCGAATAGTCGGCCCCCGGATCGTACTCGGGGGCGCTCTGCACCGTATCGCGCGCAACGTCGACGGTTACGAGCCTCTCCGCCCAATCCACCCGCGTAATCCACTGGGGCGAAATCAGCACGTGTCTTCCGGGCCACCAGTTGCGCGTGTCGACGATAATGTAACGGATCGCCCAGCTCTCGCTGTCGACCAGGAAGTCCTCCACATGACCCATCGAACCGTCGGTGGTCTCAAGCTGATAGCCGGTCAACTCCTGGACGCTTCGCAGATGCGGATCAACCGGGGCCTGGGGCCGCTCACCCGCGAGGTCGTGAACGGGAGGCACCGTCGGTATCGAACTCATCGGGTAGGGGTAAGACGTCGTGCCCCACATGAACGGGCCACCCCAGTAGTTCGGATACCCGTAATAGCCGAGGAAGTCAGTCTCATGTTGCCGCGAAACCGGCTTGTCGGTGTCGACAGACGGACTTGCGCTGACCCGCTGTCGGGTCAGGCTGACCTGAACGGTCTTCTCGTCCCAATCGACGCTCTCGATGGCGATTGGGGAGATGAGAACCTTGCGAGCTTCGAGCCAGTCGCCCGTGTCGACCACGAGATAACGTGCGGCCCAGCGATGATCGTCAAAGTAAACGTCCTTGACCTTGCCGAGCTCTCCGTCAGATGCCCGGATCGACATGCCGATGAGCTTGTTCATGCGATTAAGCATGGCTTGAGCATCGCAACATTGCCGTGCGTCTGTCAGTACGCCACCGCGCTTACAGGCAAGGCAAACCGTCAGGGGCAGCCTGCAGAGAACGGCAGATCTATCCGGAAAGAATGCTGCCAGCCTGATTGCGCCTCGGTCCGCCGGCGCACAAAGTCGCGCAAGGATTGCGCGCCGTCAGAGTCCTGCTGCAGGCGATGTGTGCGGTAGCGTCCCGACGGATGATGCTCTGCATGATCCACTTAGGCCCTGAACTTACCAGGAGATCCACATGTACATCGGCGGCGGCATACTCGGAACCATTCTCGTTATCGCTGTCATTGTCTTCTTGCTGCGTAGGGCGTGAAGCACTCAGCCGTAAAGCAAAAAAGACAATATAGATCGTCGCAAACCGTGACAAAACAGTCAGAGTTGACTGACGTCAAGACCTTGCGCGCTCGAGCAAGGGAGCACCTTGAAGAAGGTGCCGTAACGGCTGGCTACTCGGCAGACCGGACCGCGGTTCTGCGACTACTCAACGATGCACTTGCAACCGAGATCGTTTGTGTTCTGCGGTACCGCCGTCATCACTTCATGGCCCGCGGCATTGACGCGAAAAGCACTGCAGATGAGTTCCTGGTGCACTCCAACGAGGAGCAGGGGCACGCGGACCGGATCGCGGAGCGCATCGTACAGTTAGGCGGGGAGCCGGATTTNNATTTTGCACCAGACGGCTTGAGCGGTCGCAGCCATGCTGAATACGTGGCTGGCGCGTCATTGGTGGAGATGATCAAGGAAGATCTCGTAGCGGAGCGCATCGCCATTGACAGCTATCGCGAATTGATCCAATACCTCGGCGATCAGGACCCCACTACCAGCCACATGCTGAAGGAAATACTTGCCGTGGAAGAGGAGCATGCGGACGAGCTGGCGGATCTGCTGCAGGGCTTACCGGTGCACGGCGCCCGTCAACGCAATACAGACTAGCGAAACCAGGCCTGGTCTACCTCGCCCTCAGCACAGCTGCCAGGCCCACGATCATCCGAATGAGCGGCAGAGGTTGCTGGGTCAGAAAACGCATCGTGCGGCTGCGCGGGTAGGCGCCGTTGATCGCAGAGTCTGGCCCGAGCTGCCGGGCAATCACCTGGCGTTGTGCCTGCAATTGCAGGCGCAGGCTTTGCCGCTGCGCGAGCAGAGAGATATCGGTTGGCGAACTCACAGCTTGCTCCTCAAGAGGGTCAGATCCGCGACCAGCTCGGCCCGGGTTGCGGCGAAGCTCTGGTTACTGTGCTTTGACAGGATGGCAAAGCGACGCCATGCGAGGCCGGCTCCGAGTCCGTAGAGAGCAGCTAACGCGCCAGCTGCCGGGATTCGGTACGCCGTGTCCCAGCACAATGCCATCACCAGAGTTCCCACAGAAAGCATAACGCACAGCAGGCAGGCAAAGCCCAGTACCGCGCCGACGAGCATCTTCAACAGGCGATTCTTCTCCTCTCCCCATTCGACCTGGGCGAGTTGCCCATGCAAAGCGAGCTGGTCGAGCAGGGCCCCGCCGGCTGAGCGCAGCCTGCGAATTGCACCCAGCGCATTGATGGGGGTGGAGTCCGGCGTCATGGTCGCAGACATTTCACTGCCCGCGGCGACCAAGCAGGAAGCCGATGAACACTCCGAGAGCCGCCGTGATGCCTATCGCCTGCCACGGCTGTTCGCGCACATAGCTGTCAGCAGCCCTCGCCGTATCGCGAGCTCGATCGGAGACCGCGCCCGGCATTTCTTCAACGAATGCTCTCGCCGTAGCGACGCGCGCATAAAGTTTGGCCTTGGCGCGGGAGAAATCCTCACCGGTTAGTGAAGTGCTTGATTCGATCAAGTCTTCCATATCCGCGACGAAATTTTGAAACTCCCGGGTAACCCCTGACGATGCGCTATCGGCATCGGCCGCGGCGCTTTTTGGGGGCGTTGAGCCAATCGTGTGTCCGTTCGAGGTGGGTTCTGTGATCATTGCTTCGGTTTGCATTCGAGTTCCTGTTGGGTGTTCGCAGCCGGACGAGTTTGCCCGAGTTTGGTAGTGACGCTAAGCGCTGTCACGGAGGGCGTCTGTTCGATTGCGCGCATAGCAGATCAGACCCTGAGCGATTGTTCGACCGGGTTCAGCCGCTGGCGCGGTTATGCAGGCGTTGCGTGTGCGGTGGCGTACGGACTACGCAGCGCGGATATGCGATGTTGCATGTTGAAATTGCACAAACCCTGGTGACATGCCACACGGGCAGCGCCGAATCATCGCCGAGGTACATTTATGAATGGTTTTAAATTTCTGATGTTGGCGGCAGTCGCCGGAAGCTGCTTCACGGCAATCCCGATAGCAGAGTCTCAGGTCAGCGTCGCCGTCGGTGTAGCCCCTGTGTGTCCCTACGGGTACTACGACGTTGCGCCCTATAGCTGTGCACCCTCTGGATACTACGGTCCGGAATGGTTCAGCGGTGACGTCTTCATTGGTGCTGGTCCGTGGTTTCATGGCGAAAACAATTTTCGTGGCAACGTGAATAACACCTTCCATCCGGACCATGGTTACAAGGGTGCGATGCCAAACCGGGGCGATAAGGCCGACCCGACGCAGCGCGTCGACAAAGCCCATTTCACGGGCAACGAACAGCGCGATGGACGTGGCCACACGAGCGATGACAAGCGGTAATCGATCGAAGTTAAAGCGGTGGACCCCGGTGGCAGACCGGGGTTCCTCCTCAGCGTTGCTGCGCAACGACAATCAGAAAAGCCAGCCGCCGCTGAAGCCGGCGCTCTTCAGCCCTGCCATCAGCGGCGGGCACTTGCGCATCAATGACCAGATCATCCCGCTGCGGTAGTTTTCGATCATCAGTACGGTCGGCCCCTCGTTGATTCCGTAGTGGTACGGCGAAACCCAGCCGACAGCATCATCGGCTTCATCGTGAAACGTCGGGTTGAATGAGGCTTTGAAACCGTATGGGTTTGGCACCTTTACGTGCAGGGCTATGAGATTGGTGATCGTTGGCGCGACGATCTCCGGAGCGAACGGTAGCGAGGCGACAACTGCCCACGGCGCCAAAGTGCCGTCATCCGGCCCAAACGGCGCGCCGCGTGCCAGGTACTCGAAGAACACACGTTCGATACCATCGATTGTTTTTGTCTGACCGCCTGGGCCATCACACGCCGTGAAACCCCAACATAGCTCGCCGACCTGCCGGAACTTGAGTGGGTTGCGGATGACGTATTGCTGCTGAATCAACGTCGCGCGCCGGCTGTTCTCGAAGTAATCGCATTGCTTCTCGCGCATGAAGCGATCCTGAATGCCGCGAAAGTCGATCCAGGCGTGCG
>PMHN01000286.1 GCA_003156695.1 Gammaproteobacteria bacterium | reverse complement strand
GCCAGATCTGCACGCAGCGCGGCGATCGCCAGCACCTTCGATCCCGCACCCGCCGCATCCGACCCGGCGGAGGCGCGTGTCGTCACGGACGAGGCGGCAGCTCCCGCTCCAGCAACCGCGGTTGATGCCTCAGCGACACCGGCTCATGAGGTTGACCCGTACGCGGATCCGGATTTTCAGGTCCGCCACCGCCCGCGCAATGCGGGGAGTCTGAAGGAAAAACTCGTACAGCGCTCGGAAGCAAAGGCTCGCGCCGAGCTGCTCNNAGCGAGACTCAGCAGCACCTGCACCGCTCGCAGTACGACTGCGAGGCTGCCGATCGCGCCAGCAAGTACGTCAAGGACGGTCTGGACGTATGGGGCTTTGCGAGCTGGCAGGTCAAGTACTTCCCGGTGGACGGCTATAAGGGCGCCACGCTCCCGCAGTGCCAGGACATCAAGAACGTCCTCGACCCCTCGTGGGCAAACCTCAAGTCAGCGGTAGCGCAGGCGAATCGTCCGTGATGCATCTCGCGCCGCGCAGCGCGGCGGGCGAGAGGTAGTCGCTCACTTCGACCTGAGGAGCATCAGGCAACCGTAAGAGTGCTCCTCGTCACTGCCGGCATACTCGTTGTTCTTAGTACTGCCGTCGAAGGCGAAATCGCCCATGTAATAGAAAGAGGTGCTCGAGCCATCGTGCGCTTTGAAGGGCGTGGAGGACCAGTAATTGCATTCACTGTCGGTCAGGTCCGAAAACAAATCCTGGTCCAGAAGCTGCCTTCCGTCGGCCGATACCAGGGCCTTGAATTCCTCGCGCGTGGGCAGCCGCCAGCCGGCGTGGGTTGCACCCTGGGTCTGCTGAACGAAACTCACGGCCTCACTGTGGAGAAACCGCTGGACGTGCTCGACGCACATGCCGCGCATCCACTTCATGCCGATGGGGCAGCGCGTCCAGATGAGGTTCGTGCGAGTGTCCAGGATCTCCTGGCCGTTCGGCGTGAACGGCGACGCCCCATCACGCGGTTCAGCCCGCGCAGGCAAGCCCGCTGCGATCAACAGCAACGGGGCCACGGCGGTTAGGATCGACCTCAGTTTCATGCGTGCCTCCGCCTTGGCGGTCAATGAAGGCGCAATAGCGTGTGCGCCTCAGTCGATCCGAATGATGACCTTGCCGCGGGCGTGACCCTGCTCCAGGTAGCGCATCGCTTCGGCTGTGTCCACGAGCGCGTAGGTTCGATCGATGACCGGTGTCACCCGTCCGGACCTCATAAGCTCCGCAAGCGCATCCAGGTCTTGCGTGCGATTGGCATCGGCCAACAGCACGTCGTAGTGCTGGCCCACGAACGGGCGGATGAACGTGGCCTTGATCCAGCCGCTCATGGCGCCGATCCAGCGGTCGGTGCTCGGCGAACCAACCACGACCAGCGTGCCGTGCGGATTGAGCACGCGCCGGTAGGCGAGCAGCGGGTAGCTTCCGACCATGTCGAGCACGAGATCGAAGCGCTCATTGCCCCGGGTGACATCCTCGCGCGTGTAATCCACGACGTGATCCGCGCCGATACGCCGCACCAGCTCCTGGTTTCTGGTACTGCAGACCCCGGTAACCTCTGCGCCCATGGCCTTGGCGACTTGAACCGCAAAGGTGCCCACGCCGCCCGAGGCACCGTTGATCAAGACCTTCTGCCCGGCTTTGAGCTGCCCCGCATCGCGCAGCCCTTGCAGCGCGGTAGTGCCCGCGATCGGCACCGCCGCTGCCTGCTCGAACGTGGAATTCGCGGGCTTGAGCGCAATGCCCACCTCGGTGGAGGTGACGTACTCAGCCACCGCACCATCGGCGGTCCCAAACACTTCATCGCCGACTCGGAAATGCCTCACCTGCGATCCGACCGCCTCCACGCTGCCAGCGAAGTCCACACCCAGGCGAGTAAGTCGCGGCCGCCCGATGCCCGTCAGCATCAGCCGCACGGGATATGGCAAGCCACGCATGCGGTGCCAGTCGAGCGGATTGAGCGAGGCGGCGTGAACCCTGATCAGAAGCTCGTCCGCTTTGGGTGACGGTTTCTCGACCTCTTCGATGCGCAGGACTTCCGGACCGCCGTATTGGCGGAAGACCAGGGCCTTCATCCGCGCAGCTTGCGGGGGGATCGGCGCGACCGGCGCCGGTCCGGCATCGTGAGAAATGAACCACGCGAGTACCAGCACCAGGGCAGCTAGGGTCACCAGCGTCCCCAGCGCAATCCTCCAGATCACTGTCATGGCTTCGCCCTCATCTGGTGGAAAGGGAGGGACTCGAACCCTCGACCCCGGCATTATGAGCGCGGTCGTTGGCTCAAGGTAACCTGTAAATTCAACAACGTGCCGAGGGGCGCCCGTTGCAATTGGCACCACGAAGCACGACTGAGCACAACTGATTCCCGCAAATCTCCCGCACGCTGGTGCGATTAGTCGATGAGATTCGAGAGTGCTGACAGCTGAGCGCAGGATCATGGAACGCGCCGGCGCTGTGATCGGCACGGTGGCGCGGAGGGCGCGCGTATCCGCTACCTGGAATCGGGTGAGGCGAGCGCGCGCCATACACTGCTGCTCGTCCCGGGCTGGCGCGTCAGCGCCGTCATCTGGACTAAACAGGGTAGCGTCCTAGTCAGGAAGTGTGTGGCGCCCATCCGGGTTTTCAGCGTACCGAATGTGTGTTCTGCTGTTTGAGGTGATTCGTTTAGTATGCTGTCGTCGCGTAGGCTCATAGCGTGGTACATGGATTTATCGGGGAGCGCTCATGAAAGGCAGCGATCGGCTTCTGTCGCGTCGCGACGCGGTGATTTTGTGTAGCGGACTGGGTGCAAGCCTGATGGTGCCAGGGTTGGCTGCGGCGCAGGGGGGCAACCCGATGCTCGTCCGCCCCATACCGCACGCGCGCGGCGAAACGCTACCGGTGGTGGGCGTCGGCACAGCGCGCGTATTCAATGTCGGGGCGAACCCGCAGGACCGAACCAGGCCGACCGAAGTCGTCCGTGCGCTGCTGGCTGGCGGCGGCTCGCTCATCGATACCGCTCCGTCCTATGGCGACGCCGAGACCGTCATCGGGGGGATTCTGACCGCGACAGGGTTGCGCCCGCGTGTCTTTATCGCCACCAAACTGGAGCGATACCAGCCCGGCAGGGAAGTCGCAGAGGCGCGGGATTCACTGCGGCGGCTCGGAACGGACAAAGTGGATGCGCTACAACTGCACAATGTGCGCGATCCGGGCCAGGACATGGCCGGCTTGAACGCGCTGAAGGCGCAGGGCCTCTGCCGCTATACGGGCATCACCACCACCTTCAAAGGCGACTACGGCGCTGCCGAAACGATCCTCAAGCGGGCAAAACCCGACTTTCTGGAAATCGATTATGCGATCGACAATCGCGACGCGGAAGACAGGGTGCTGCCGGCCGCGTTGGACGCTGGAGCCGCGGTGTTGGTGGCGCTGCCCTTCGGGCGCGGGGAATTGTTTCGCAAGGCATTGGGCAAGCCGCTGCCGGATTGGGTTGCCGATTTCGACTGTGCCAGCTGGGGTCAGTTCTTCCTCAAATTCATTCTCGCTCATCCTGCCGTGACTGCCGTCATCCCCGGCACCGACAAGGCCGAGCATATGATCGACAATCTCGGCGCGGGACGCGGGCGCCTCCCGGATGCGAAAGAGCGCGCCCGCATGACGGCTTACGTGGAGTCGCTCGGCTGAGACATCCGTTCAATGTCCCGCGCCTATCACGCCTGATCGGCCTCGCCTGCAGACTTGAGCCGCGGGAAACGACAGCGGTTGTCTTGGCCTTCCTCTGCAATTTCATGTTGCTGGGCAGCTATTACATCTTGCGGCCGATACGGGACACCATGGCCACGGTGTTCGGTGTTAGCGAGCTGCAGAATCTCTTCACCGGCACGTTCATCATCACGCTCATGTGCGCACCGGTCTTCGCCTGGGGCGCCTCCAAGTTGAAGCTTTCGCAGTTCGTGCCGGGCGTTTTCTGGTTTCTGCTGGTGACTCTGCTGGCGTTCTATGAGCTCTTCCAGTTGGCGCCGCATAACCGCTGGGTTGCGGCCGCCTATTTCTGGTGGTTCAGCGTCGTCAATCTGTTCCTCATTTCGGTATTCTGGACCTTGATGGCGGATGTGTTTTCAGCGCCTCAGGCCACGCGGCTATTTGCCTTCATCGCCGCCGGCGGCAGCCTGGGCGCGATTGCCGGTCCCCTCATCACCACGTCGCTGGTCGCACGCGTCGGTGTCGGCGGCTTGCTGCTGGCGGCGGCAGGTGGCTTCGTGATCGTCATACTGCTGCTGTACGCGTTGATGCGGGAAAAGGCCACGCTTCGCGCCCTCGACGCAGAGGCGCAGCAAACCACGCTCGATCACAGCCTTCCCGGGAATCCGCTGCGCGGCTTCGCACTGCTGTTCAGATCCTCGTATCTGATGAAACAGGCGACCTTCCTGCTGCTCATGACATGGATCGCGACCGTTGTTTATTTCCTCCAGACCGACCTCATTGCCAAGGCCTTTCCCGCCGTTGAAAGCCGCACGATTGCTTTTGCCGATATCGATCTGTTCGTCAACATCTGCTCCGCCATGATCCTGATCTTCGGCCTCGGCCGCACGTGGCAGCGCTATGGCGTCACCGCGGGCCTGATCCTCAGCCCCATCATCATGCTGGGTGCGTGTCTGGGACTTCTCGCCGCGCCAAACTTGTTCATGGTGCAGGCAACCCGGGCGCTGCAGCGCATCTCCCAATACGCAATTGCCCGTCCCAGCCGTGAGGTGCTGTTCACCGTCGTTGACCAGCAGAGCAAGTACAAGGCGAAAAACGTCATCGACACGGTGGTGTATCGTTTCGGCGATGTCACCGCCGCCTGGATGCAAGCTGGGTTGCGTGCGGCCGGGTTTGGCCTCCTCGGCGCGGTCGGATTGGGCGTCGCTGTCTCGGTGGCGTGGGGCTTTGTCGCGGTCGCGATGGGCCGGCAATACGAGGCGATACGCGGGGCCAGCGGCATTGTCGATTGAACTAAGAGAGACGCCATGACAGATATCATTCATGGGCGATGTGCGCGAATGCTGCGGCTGGTTGCCGGGGTAGAGCATCACGAGATCAAGGCTGCGCTCACCGCGTTCATCTATTTCTTCTTCCTGATGGCCAGTTATTTCATCCTGCGCCCGTTGCGCGACACGATGGGCACGGTCTACGGCGTCGCCCATCTGCAGGAGCTTTTCACGGGCACCTTCTTGTTAAGCCTGATCGTCGCTCCAGTGTTCGCGGGCTTTGCGTCTCGCCTCCGCCTTGCAAGCTTCCTGCCCTGGGTTTACGGCTTCATCGCCATCACCCTGATTCTGTTCTATCTCCTGTTCCGAACCTTCGCCAATGACCGCTGGATCGCGGCCGCTTTCTATGTCTGGGTCTCCACGTTCAATCTTTTGACGATATCGGTGTTCTGGAGTCTCATGGCCGACACCTTCTCCAGCGCCCAGGCGAAGCGACTCTTCGGCTTCATCGCAGCCGGTGGCACCGTTGGCACCATCAGTGCCCCGGCGTTCACGGTGCTGTTCGTCAATGCGCTCGGTACCAACAATCTGCTGCTGATCTCGGCGGCGGGTTTTGCAATCACCGGATTTCTAGTGCGCATGGTGGAAGGAGATAAGCATCGACTGGCGGCCGCAAGCGAGGCGGCGCAGAAGACCTCACTCGATCACAAGCTCGGCGGCAGTGCGTTTGACGGTTTCGTGCTGCTGTTCAAGTCACGCTATCTCTTGATGATCGCGCTGTTTCTGCTGTTGATGACCTGGGTTTCAACCGTAATCTACTTTCAACTGGGTGATCTGATCAGCAAGGATTTCGTTTCCCGAGCCGCCCGCACTCGCGCCTACGCCAGCATCGATCTGGCGACCAATTCCCTTGCCGTGCTGATCCAACTGTTCGGGACCGGCCGCTTCATCCGGCGTTTCGGTATCACGACGGGCCTGCTGCTCAATCCGGTCATCATGATCGTGGCGTTTGTGGCCGTCGTCTTTTCGCCGGTGCTCATCGTGCTGGGGTCGATCCAGGTGGTGCGCCGTTTTTCCGAATATGCCGTCGCCAAGCCAAGCCGCGACGTACTGTTCACCGCGGTGGACCAGCAGGCCAAATACAAGGCCAAGAANNATGGCGTGGCGGGGCTTGCGGTCTTCGGGATCCTGATTGCGGCGGTCTGGTTTCCCATCGCGTATCTGCTCGGCAGGCAATTCGAGCGCGCGCAGGGGAGCACGATCGTGACAGCGCCGGCGACGGTGAACGAGTAGAGCGCGGCGCGGGGGTGCCCCTTATTTCAGGCCCAGCAGGGCGCGCATTTCGCTTGCCGGCAGGGTCTTTGGATATATGGCGGAGCCGTGGTCGAAACGCTTCGCCGTCGCAAGACCGCCGACCACCACCGGTTCGAACCCCGCATCGGTGACGAGCTGTTTGGCGATTGCAAGTGCCTGGGGGTCGTCGGCCGCCAGCTCGATGCCGATCGGCTCACCGGCGCGATGAGCTTCGCTGGCGAGCGCTTGATAGTTGATGGCATTGAAAGCGCGCACCAGCCGGGTGCCGGGCAAGTAGAGCGGGTCCATGACGCCGGTGCCCCCTTCCAATGCCTCCTTGGCCATATCGCCGTCTCGCTCAAGGTACGGGTTGCAGGTGTCGAGCACGACCTTGCCCTTGAGCTGGACCGCGTAGTCACGACCGATCTGCGGCAGGGCGGCATAGGGCACCGACACCACCACGACATTGCCCCACGCGGCGGCCTCCGCCGGAGTGCCGACACTGGCATTGGGACCGAGCTGGGCCGCCAGTTCCCGCACTGGCCCAAGATCGCGAGCCGACAGCATCACCCGATAGCCCGCCTGCGTCCATAATTTGGCGAGC
>PMHN01000360.1 GCA_003156695.1 Gammaproteobacteria bacterium | reverse complement strand
GGCCACGGCTCGATGCAGGTGTCGAGGTACATCGCGCCTTTTTCCCAGCAGAGCTTCACGAGCGCGATGCTGGAAACCTCGACCGACACGTTGATGAGGAAATCGCCGCGGCCAAGCAGCGGGTTCAGAAGGCGGCGGAAGTTCTCGCGGGTGAGACGCTCCTTCACGAACTTGACGCCGTAGCGGGCCGCCTCCTCGTTGCCCTTGTCCTCGGCGGTGACGATGGTGATGCGCTCGGGCGCAATGCCGATGTGCCGCAGCAGCAGCGGCAAAACACCCTGACCGATGCTGCCAAAACCGATGACCAGGATCCGTCCGGGAAATTCGACGTAAATTTTTTGCTCGTTGCTCATGATGCGCCTGCGCCGGGAGGTGTCGGCAGGGTATCAATCGGATCGACGCGGCTCAATTCGCTTAGCGCGCTGCGCGCCCGCGCCGCGCGCGCGTCACTTCCAGTGGGGAGGATAGGTGCGTTCGTAGCCCGGCAATGCCGCAACGCGCGCCAGCCAGCGGCCCAGCGCCGGGTAGTTCACTTCCACCGGCATGAAGCGCGAGGACAAGGCGCGCGCGGCGGGTTTTTCCAGCGCCCGCTTCAGCAGCTGAATGCCCGGGAAGATCACCATGTCGACCGCGGAAAAAGCATCCCCCACGATCCAGTCCGACTTCGACAGGCGTCCCTCTATGGTGCGCGCCTCGCTCGCCGCGGCGTGCAGCGCCGCCGTGATGTCATCGCCGGCAAGATCGGCGTCGCCGAAGAAAATCCCGCGCGTGATCTTCTGCAGATGCGGCTCGATGTAGGCCTGGTATTCGCAGATGACGCGCATGATGGTGCCGGATTCTTCGGGCGTGCGGCCGAAGATCGGCGGCTGCGGGTACTTAAGATCCAGGTAGTACAGGATCGCGAGCGACTCAAAGCATACGTAGTCGCCATCCTTGAGCACCGGCACGCGGCCGCGCGGGCTGAGCGCCAGCATGTGCGGGGACTTGTGTTCCTGCTTGGAGAACTGCAGCAGGTGGCTCACGTACGGCAGGCGCTTGTGCTCGAGCGCCAACAGCACCCGCCACGCATAGGGGCTGCCGCTGCCCCAGAAAACCTCGATTGCCATCGTTCCCCCGCGCGCGCAGAGCTTGCGCTGATTGTAACGACAAGCGCACGGCGTGCGAAAATGTCATCGTCATACCCGTAAAAGGGGTGAAGATTCCCGCATGTTCACCACGCTGATCGAGCCACCGCAGCTGCATCTTCACGCGGCCGACCCCGACTGGGCGATCATCGACTGCCGTTTTGACCTGGCTAAGCCCGACTGGGGCGAAGCGGCCTGGTCTGCCGGGCACATTCCCGGCGCGCTGTACGCGCACCTGGATCGGGACTTGTCCGGCGCGCACACGCCCGCCACCGGCCGCCACCCATTGCCGGCGGTGAGGGACCTGGCGGTGAGCTTCGGCAGGTGGGGGATCGACGCCACGGTGCAGGTGGTCGCGTACGACCAGGGCCCGGGCGCTTACGCCGCGCGGCTCTGGTGGCTGTTGCGCTGGCTCGGCCACCGGCAGGTGGCGGTCCTCAACGGCGGTTTTACAGCCTGGGAGCGCGCGCGGCTGCCGGTGAGCCGGGTGGGCGCACAGCGTGCGCCGCGTCAGTTCACGCCCGCGCCCGCCGCCGACATGCTGGTGACGAGCGCGGGCGTCGCGGCGGCGCTCGCGGCCGGGGAGCTCTCGCGCGGGCAGATGCTGCTGCTGGACGCGCGCAGCGCTGAGCGCTTCGCCGGTGAGAATGAAACGCTGGATCCGGTGGCGGGCCACATCCCCGGCGCACGCAACCATCCGTTCGCGCTCAACAGCGACTCACAGGGTCGTTTTCTCCCGGCGCGCGAGCTGCAACGCTCCTGGGAGCAGGCGCTGGGGGGCCGGCCGGCGGCGGCGGCGGTCGCGATGTGCGGCTCGGGCGTGACCGCCTGCCACAACCTGCTCGCGCTGGAGGCCGCAGGCCTGAGCGGCGCGCGGCTGTACGCGGGTTCGTGGAGCGAGTGGATCCGCGATCCGGCGCGCGCCGTGGCGCGCGGACCTGAAGTNNTGAAGAGAACGGGTAACGAATCACGCTTACTTGCCACACAATTTTGATATAACGCCGCCCGTGGCAGCAGATCCAAAGAGCGTGGTAAACGGCCAGCGCAAGTTCAACCCGGCGCAACCCTGGCGGGTCGAGGACTCCCTGGAGCTCTACAACGTACGCGCGTGGGGCAAGGGCTACTTCGGCGTCAACGCGGACGGTCACGTGGTGGTGCGTCCGGACACCACCGAGCAGGACGAGATCGACCTGTACGAGGTGGTCGAGGGACTCAAGGCGCGCGACCTGACCGCACCGGTGGTGGTGCGCTTCTCGGACATCCTGGCGCACCGCCTGAAGCGCATGCACGACGCGTTTGCGCAGGCAATCACCGAGAACGACTACAAGAACCGCTATGCCGCCGTGTTCCCCATCAAGGTGAACCAGCAGCGCCTGGTGGTCGAAGAGGTCTACCGATACGGCAAGGAGTACGGCTTCGGCCTGGAGGTCGGCTCGAAGCCGGAGCTGCTGGCGGTGATGGCGATGACCGAGAACGCGCCGGAGCGGCTCATCATCTGCAACGGCTTCAAGGATGACAGCTACATCGAGGCCGTGACGCTCGCCACCAAGCTCGGCCGCACCATCATCCCGGTGGTGGAGAACTTCGTGGAGCTTGATCTCATCCTCAAGCACACAGAGAGCTACCAGGTTCGCCCGCGCATCGGCGTGCGCGTCAAGCTCTTCAGCGAAGGCTCCGGGCGCTGGAGCGCCTCCGCCGGCGAAAAATCCAAGTTCGGACTCTTCATCACCGAGATCCTCGAGCTCTTCAACGTACTCAAGCAGCGCGACATGCTCGATTGCCTGCAGCTGGTGCACTGCCACCCGGGCAGCCAGCTGCAGGACATCCGCCGCGTCAAGGATGCGATCAACGAACTCGCGCACGTGTACGCGGAGCTGAAGCTCATGGGCGCGGGGCTGCAGTACATCGACGTCGGCGGGGGCCTGGGGGTCGACTACGACGGCAGCGGCACCAACTTTTCCTCATCGATGAACTACACCCTGAACGAGTACGCAAGCGACGTCGTATATCGCATCGCGAGCGTCTGCAACGCGCGCGACATTCCTCATCCGATGATCATCAGCGAATCCGGCCGCGCCATCGCGGCGTATCACAGCGTGCTGATCTTCAATGCGCTCGGCTCTTCCGCACTCGACAAATTCAAGGTGACCGGTGAAGTCGCGCAGGACTTCGCGGGTGCCGAGGAGCTGCCGCAACCGGTGCAGGATTTGTTTGAGGCCTATCGTGCGGTGAGCGAGCGGCGCCTCGTCGAGTGCTACCACGATGCATTGACGGCGCGCGAGCAGATCCTGCAGATGTTCAATCTCGGACTCCTGTCGCTTGAGTTTCGCGCCCTGGCGGAACGCCTGTATTGGGCGGTGTGCACGAAGATTCGCGATGCCTGCCGGAAAATCGATCGGCTGCCGGAGGAGCTCGAGGACCTCGAGTCGATCCTGAGCGACACCTATTTCTGCAACTTCTCCGTGTTTCAGTCGCTGCCTGACAGCTGGGCGATCGACCAGCTCTTTCCCATCATGCCGATCCATCGTCTCGGCGAACGTCCCACGCGCACCGGCGTGCTCGCGGACATCACCTGCGACTCGGACGGCAAGATCGA
>PMHN01000365.1 GCA_003156695.1 Gammaproteobacteria bacterium | reverse complement strand
TGGCGTAGTGGTTGCTGATCATGACGAACACGACGGGCAGCGTGAAATAGGTGTTGTGAACGGAACGCTGCTTACCCCGAAGACCCGGAGTGGGATCGGGCTCACGGCCCTCGCGTTTGGCGCGCACCAGCTCGCGCTGACCGGGAATGATCACGAACAGCACGTTGGCGACCATAATGGTGCCGAGCGCGGAACCGAAGAGCATGAACGCACCGCGGCCGCTGAAGAGCTGACACAGTCCCCAGGCGAGGAGCGCCGTCAGCGCGGCCAGCACGGCCCCGAGCGCACGACCGTCGCGCGCGAGCGGCGTACGACACAGCGCGTCGTAAGTGAGCCAGCTCACGACGAGCACACTCAAGGCAATGACAATCGCCGCGGGCTTGGTGAGCGCGGCGACCGCAGGGTCGATCAGGTAGGCCTCGGCTCGCCACAGATACAGCAGGGTGAAGAGCGCAAAGCCCGACAGCCAGGTCGTGTACGCCTCCCAGTAGAACCAGTGCAGCGTCGGCGGGAGTCTCGACGGGGCCACGCGGTATTTTTGCGAGCGATAGAAGCCGCCGCCGTGCACCGCCCACAACTCTCCGGCGACGCCGGCATCGGTGTGCTCGGGGTCGGCCGGGGACTCCAGGTGGTCGTCCAGCCACACGAAGTAGAACGACGCGCCGATCCAGGCAATGCCGGCGACTACGTGCAGCCATCGCAACAGCAGGCCGCCCCAATCGAGCAGGTACTCGATCACGGTGTCAGCACGCCGCAGCTCGCGCAGCTGCGATCGCAGTCCTGAGCCTGCGGGGCGCCTTCAGCCCGCGGGGCATCCCGTGTGCCGGCGCCGCCGATCTGCTGCAGCAGTTGGGCTGCGACGGCCACCGCGATCGCGCCTCGCCACTTGCTGGCGATGCCGTCGACGCCGATCGGACAGACCAGCCGGGCGATGGCCTCCGCCGCGACCCCCTCGCGCGCAAGTCGCGAGCGGAANNGAGCCGCCTTGCTCTTCGAGCCGATCAATCCGAGCCACGCGAAGTCGTTGCGCTCGAGGAGCGTGCGGCACAGTGTGTAGTCGAGGGCGTGACTGTGGGTCATGACGATGAAACAGGCCCCCACCGGAGCCTCGTCCAGGGTTGCTGCCGGTTCCGCACAGTGCCTGACCTGCATTCGCCCGGCGCCCGCAGGCGGTAGCCATTCGGCTCGCGAGTCGGTCCAGGTTAGCCGCACGGGCAGCTCGGCCAGGATCCTCGCGAGTGCCTGACCGACGTGACCCGCGCCGTACAGCCACACTTCGGGCAGCGCGTCATCCAGGCGCTCGAGCAGGGTGAGCTCTCCGCTGGCGGCGCGGATGAGGCGTGGCAGCTTCGGCTCGAAAGTGGTCAAGCCTGTCACGTATTGGGTGTCAGGGTCGCACACCAGCCGATGCTGCGTGCCGCCGGGGGTGAGCGTGCTCACGAGCACTGCGCGTCCGCGCCCGGCAGCGTTGCGGGCCTCACGCAGCTCGCTTAAGTTCGACCTGCCGNNCCTGCCGTAACGCTCGATCCACAGCGTCACCACCCCGCCGCAGCACTGCCCAAGATCCGCACCGAGGACGAGGCGACAGACACGGGCCGGGACTTCGGCTTGCGCGCTCTGCAGCAGCTCGCGTGCCGCGCCGATCGCATCCCATTCCAGACGCCCTCCACCGATCGTGCCCATGACGCCCGCCGGCCACACCAGCATGCTCGTGCCACACTCGCGCGGTGCCGAACCGCGTACTTCGGCGAGCACGATGCGCACGACGGAGGGCTCGCGCTCCAGTCTTTGCAGGAGTCCGGACAGCCAGCTGCAGGGCGCGGCACTCACGCGCGTGCCTCCACGGCCGCGCTCGCGGGGTCGCGCTCGCCACCACGCAGGCCCGCGAGCGCGCGCAGCACCGCCTCGGGCGTCGCCGGTGCGATGAGTTCGGGGCATGCCTCCGGGCCGCCACAGCTCGCGATGGCATCGCGAATCGCGAGAAACACCGAGACGGCTAACATCAAGGGCGGCTCGCCCACCGCCTTGGAGCGGTAGATCGTATCCTCGGAATTGGGCGCGCCCTCCAGCAGTCGGATGTATGCCTGCGCCGGCCAGTCGTGTGCGGTGGGAATCTTGTAAGTAGAGGGGGCATACGTACGCAGCTCGCCCTCGGGACTCCACCACAGCTCCTCGCTCGTGAGCCAGCCCGCGCCCTGCGCGAAGCCGCCTTCGACCTGGCCCAGATCGATCGCGGCATTCAGCGTGCGCCCGACATCGTGCAGGATATCCACGCGCAGGAGCTGCGTCTCACCGGTGAGGGTGTCCACGGCGACCTCGCTCACCGCCGCGCCGTACGCATAATAGAAGAACGGCCGCCCCTTCATCCTCACCTTGTCCCACTCGATCTTGGGGGTGCGGTAGAAACCGGTCGCGGAGAGCGAGACCCGCGCGCGGTAGGCCTGCATCGCCAGCTCCGCGAACGTCAGGCGTTGCTCACCGACGCTGACGCATCCGTCCTGGAAGTGCACCGCGTCCGCCGCGACGCCGTAGCTGCTGCAGGCGAACTCCACCAGCCGCGCGCGAATGGTCTGCGCGGCTGCCTGCGCGGCCTTGCCGTTGAGATCCGAGCCGGCGGAGGCCGCCGTGGCGGAGGTGTTCGGCACCTTGGAAGTGTCGGTGGCGGAGACGCGGATCGCCGCGAGCGGCAGCCCGAACTCCATCGCCACTACCTGCACGACCTTGATAAAGAGTCCCTGGCCCATCTCGGTGCCGCCGTGGTTGAGAAGCACCGTGCCGTCCGTGTAGACCTGGATGAGAGCGCCTGCCTGGTTGAAGGTGGTCGCCGTGAAGGAGATGCCGAACTTCACCGGTGTCAGTGCGATGCCGCGCTTAATGAACGGGTTCGCCGCGTTCCACTCGCCGATGCCCCGGCGGCGCTTGAGGTAACCGCTGCTCTGCGCGAGTCGCTCGACGATCGCCGGGGTGTGGTTCTGCTCCACCAGCTGGCCGTAGTGGGTGACGTTGCGCGTGTCGATGCCATAGAAATTGCGGCGCCGCACCGCGAGCGGGTCGAGCTTGAGCGCGCGTGCGATCGAATCCATGATCTGCTCGATCGTGAGCACGGCCTGCGGGCCGCCGAAACCGCGAAACGCGGTGTTCGAGACCGTGTGGGTTTTGCAGCGATGCGAGACGATCTCCACGTGCTCGAGGAAGTAAGCGTTGTCCAGGTGCAGGACCGCGCGGTCGTTGACCGGTCCGGACAGATCGGCCGAATAGCCGCAGCGCGAGGCGAGCATCACGGTGAGCGCCAGCACGCGGCCGTCGGCATCGAAGCCGACGGTGTAATCGGCGAGGAAGTCGTGCCGCTTGCCGGTCATCAGCATGTCGGTATCGCGATCGAGCCGCAGCTTGACGGGTCGTCCGCTCTTGTGAGCGAGCACCGCCGCCGCGGCGGCAATCAGCGCGGGTTGTGTCTCCTTGCCACCGAAGCCGCCGCCCATGCGCCGGCATTGGACGGTCACCTGGTTGACGTGCCTGCCGAGGGCATGGGCGACGATCTGCTGAACCTCGGACGGGTGCTGCGTGGAGCTCACGA